>CATPAM010000219.1 GCA_955651735.1 Candidatus Acidiferrales bacterium
CGCGGTGAGCGACACCAAGCAGCCTACCTTGCCTATTTGGCCCGGCAGAAAAAACTGCAAGTGGTGAATCTTGCGGAGATCAAAGACGAGGGGGAACTTCTCGCAGAAACACGAAGGCTGATGGAGGAAGGTGTGGAGGTGATTGCGCAGGGTGCGCTGGGGGAAGAGCGCTGGTTTGGGCGGCCGGATGTGTTGCGGCGGGTGGGGAAGCGGGGACCGAAATGGGACTGGTCGTATGAAGTAGTGGATACGAAGCTGGCCCGGGAAACCAAGGCGGGTACCATTTTGCAGATTTCGATGTATTCGGAGCTGCTGGAAAAGGTTCAGGAATGTGCGCCGGACTGGATGTGGGTGATTCCTCCCGGCGAAGATTTTGCGGGCGAAGCGTATCGCGTGGCGGAATACGCGGCGTACTTCCGATACGTTAAGGACCGGCTGGCGCGGGCCGTTCAAAGCGACGGCGGGAGCGGGACGTACCCAGAGCCGGTGGCGCACTGCGAGGTGTGCCGGTGGTTTCGCGAGTGCGACGCGCAGCGGCGTCGGGACGATCATCTGTCGCTGGTGGCGGGAATTCGGCGACAGCAACGCAATCAGTTGGAAGAATGGGGCACGGAGACGATGGCGAAACTGGCGGTGTTGCCGATACCGCTGACGCACCGGCCTAAGCACGGTTCGCGAGAAGCAATCGAGCGGGTGCGGGAGCAGGCGCGCGTGCAGGTGACGGGACGCTCGGAGAAAAGGCTGGTGCATGAGCCGCTTTTGCCGGTGGCGGAGGGAATGGGTCTTTGCAGATTGCCGGAGCCTTCGGGGGACGACGTATTTGTGGATCTGGAAGGCGATCCGTTCGTGGGGGAATCGGGACTACAGTACCTGTTCGGGCTTGCGTTCAAGAATGCGCAGGGCGCACTGCGTTACGAGAAACGATGGGCATTGAACCGCGAGCAGGAGAAGAGAAGTTTCGAGTGGCTGGTAGACGAAATCATGCGACGCCGGGAAGCGAATCCGCGAATGCATGTGTATCACTTCGGAGCGTACGAGCCGGGTGCGCTGAAGCGATTGATGGGAATGTATGCGACGCGGGAAGACGAGATCGACGTTCTGCTAAGGGCGGGCGCGCTGGTGGATTTGCACCAGGCCTTCAAGCAGAGCACGCTGGCGGGAGTGGAAGAGTATTCGTTGAAAAAGATCGAGGCGTTTTACAGATTCGAGCGAAAGACGCCGCTGGATGAATCGCGAGCGGCGATGCGCTACGTGGAGCACCGGCTGGAGCTGGAACGAAACCTGGAAAATATTCCGGACCAAATCCGGACAGCGATGGAGGGATACAACAGCGAGGACTGTTTTTCCACCGCGGGGTTGCGGGACTGGCTGGAGGAGGAGCGGAGAAGATTGGTGGACCGAGGAACGGTCGTGGCGCGGCCGCCAGAGAAAAGCGGAGATCCTTCCGAGAAGCTACAAAACAAATTGGACCGGGCAGCCGCTTTGACGGGGAGGCTGTGCGAGGGGATTCCGGTCGATCCCAAGGCTCGTTCCAATGAGCAGGGCGGTCAGTGGCTATTGGCGCAACTCCTGAGCTGGCACCGGCGTGAGGATAAGAGGGCTTGGCAAGAAGGATACCGGCTTGCGGAAATGAATGATGAAGACCTGCTCGACGAGCGAGTAGGTTTGACGCGGTTGCGACTTGCAGAACGAGTGGACTGTGGGCAGCAGGTGCCAACCGATCGGTATTTCTTTGACCCCCAAAAGAGCAATGTGAGGGCTGGCAAAGATGTGTATTTCGGAGACGAAAAATTCGGTGAAGTAGTGGCCATCGACCACGTAAACGGAATCGTGGACATCAAGAAAACGAAAAAGACGGCCGATATTCATCCTCCTACGGTTTACATGTGGGCCTCCCCACTGCCGACGGATGCGCAGGCGGGTTCTCTTTATCGAATCGGCGACTGGGTCGCGGCAAGCGGGGTCGATACGCCCGGGCGGTATCGCGCCGGGCGAGATTTGCTGCTGCGGAGGCCGCCGCGTTTACTCGATAAAGAGAAGCTAGATCCCCTTGCTTCGGAGACGCCGGAAAATACCGCTAGCCGGATTGTGCTGGCTTTGGAGGATTCGGTTTTCGCGATCCAAGGGCCTCCGGGTTCGGGAAAGACGTATACGGGCGCGCGGATGATCTGCGAACTGGTGAGACGAGGAAAAAAGATTGGCGTGACGGCGTTGAGCCACAAAGTGATTCGCAACTTGCTGGAGGCGGTGGTGGAGGCCGCGCAACAGAAGGATGTGGCAGGCGTGCGATGCATGCACCGGGAAAGAGATGGCGAGGAAAGCGAAGGCGTGGCAGTGGCGAACAAGGACAACGAAGAAGCGTTGGAGGCGCTGCAATTCGGCAAAGCTAATGTTGTCGGGGGAACATCGTGGCTGTGGTCGCCGGAGACAGCTTTTGAGGCAGTGGACGTGCTGTTCATCGACGAAGCCGGGCAGATGGCGCTCGCGGATGTTCTTGCGGTGTCGCAAGCAGCGAAGAGGCTGGTGCTGCTGGGCGATCCGCAGCAATTGGAGCGGCCGTTGAAAGGGAGCCATCCGGAGGGAGCAGAAAAATCGGCGCTGGAGCATCTGCTGAATGGGCGGAAGACGATTTCCGCGGATATGGGATTCTTGTTGCCGGAAAGCTGGAGATTGCATCCAGAAGTTTGCAAGTTTACCTCTGAAGTTTTTTACGAGCACAAGCTGAGTTCGCATGCGATTGCGCGGAGCAGGGTTTTGGAAGGGCATGCATGGCTGAAGGGGCCTGGGTTGTGGTTTGTTCCTGTGGAGCATGAGGGGAACCGAAACTCGGCCGCGGAGGAAGGCGAAGTCGTGGCGCGGATTGTGGAGGGATTGCTGAAGCCGGAAGTGAAATGGTTTTACGGCGCGGGCAATAGCCGGCGGCTGAAGGAAGAAGACATCCTGATTGTGGCGCCGTATAACGCGCAGGTAGCGGATTTGTCGGTGCGGTTGCCGAAAATGCGGGTCGGGACGGTGGACAAGTTTCAGGGGCAGGAGGCGCCGGTGGTGATTTATTCACTGACGACGTCGTCGCCGGAGGAGGCGCCCCGGGGAATGGAATTCCTCTACAGCCTGAACCGGTTGAATGTGGCTACATCGCGAGCTATGTCCAATGTGATCGTGGTGGGAAGCCCGAAACTGCTTGAACCAGATTGTCGGACTCCTCGCCAAATGCAGCTCGCAAACGCTCTTTGCCGATACGTTGAACTGGCACAAGTCGTTGAGCTGCCCAAACCGTAAGCTGGTTGGTAAGTCATCGTGGCAGCATTTGCAGTAATCGGCAGCCGGCGGGTCCATCTAGTGGGAGCTACGTGATTGGGGAGTTACGGGGTTTTCAGGTTGCGAGGAGGACAGTATACTCCGGGCAACGAACAACCTGTCCCCCAGGGGAATTCGATGGCCAGAGGGAAGAGCGCGCCGGGTGCGAGCGAGGTTGCGGCGGACCGCGCGGATGATTTTGCGAAGTCGTTCTATGCGCTGAAGATGGTCTTCGCGAAATATGAGAAGCATCTGAACGTCAACGCGGATACGCGGGAAAAGTATTATTTGGAGACGCGTTCAGCGAGCTACAAAGGTAACCCCCTGTTTTTTGGGGCGGTGATCCGCGGGCGCGCTTACGTGAGTTTTCATTTGATGCCGCTGTATTGGGACGCTTCTTTGGCAAAAGGCATGTCGGCGAACCTCAAGAAGCGCAGGCAGGGGAAGAGCTGCTTCAATTTCTTGGCGCCGGATGCGGCGCTGTTTCGGGAATTGGGTAAATTGACCGCACGCGGCTTCGCGCTGTATAAGCGCAAGAACCTGCTGTAAGTCCACTAGCGAAGCAACCTCATTTTAAGAATTCCGCCGGCGCAATCGTGCGTGAACGCCAAGCACTTGCGACTGAAATCCTTCGCCTACCCTCGTCGGGTAGCCTCAGGATGACACGTTCGACTACGCAATGAAGAAGTGCATAAGGGGCATCGAGACGGCGCCGTGCGGACTGCTGCCCGCTGTGGAATACTTAAGAGTGTAATTCCAACTCGGGAGTGCTCATGCCTCGCTATCTCACGCAGCACACGCTGGCTTGCCTGACGCGGCAAGGGGCGGAGAATCTTGCGCAACGGATGCAGTCGGGTGGCACCGCGCTTGCGGAGCGCGTGCTGGTCAACATGTTGGAAGGAAAAATGTTTGTGGAGTTCCGCGCGGAATCGCGGGAGGCACTGGAAGCGTGGCTGAAGACGGAAGGCATGCATTTTGATTGGCTGGTGCGCATCGAGTGGGAAACGCGCGGGCAAGATGGCAAGCTGCATTCGGCGGAGTGATGGCGGGGGTTCACGATATAACACAACACGAAGAACGATTTACTACGACGGAGTCGCAACTTCGATACCCTGGCAGGGTCTTCCAATTCTTCACGAAGAAAGGCGCGAATGGCGAATTTGCGCTTTATCGTTTCGCTGATCACCAAAGACAACGACTACCAGCTCGAACAAGCGGCTGCGGCGCAGGCTGCGGCGCCGAAAGTGGGCGTCGACGCCCAGATTCTGTACGCCGACAACGACGCCATTACGCAGAGCACGCAACTGCTGAAGGCGATTCAGTCGGACGCGGTGATGCGTCCGCACGCGATCATCTTTGAGCCGGTCGGGGGCACGGCGTTTCCGCAAGTGGCGCAGGCAGCGGTGAGCGCGAAGATCGGCTGGGCGGCGCTGAACCGCGAAGCGGATTACATTCCGAAATTGCGCAAGACGGCGCAAGTGCCGGTTTTCTCAATCAGTTCGGATCACAAAGAAATCGGACGGATTCAAGGCCGGCAATTCGCGGCGCTGCTGCCGAAGGGCGGCTGCGTGCTGCATATTCAGGGGCCGTCGGAAACGTCGGCGGCGCGGGATCGCACGGAGGGCCTGCAGATGACGGTGCCGCACAGCGTGCAAATCATTTCGCTGCGCGGGCGTTGGACGGAGGAAAGCGCGCAGCGGGCGGTGGAGTCGTGGTTGCGACTGAACACCTCGAACAAAACGCAGGTAGATGTCGTGGGTGCGCAAAACGATTTGATGGCCATCGGGGCAAGAAAAGCGTTCGAGGGCGTAACGAATATTGCGGACCGGGAAAGGTGGCTGCGGCTACCGTTTACCGGGGTCGACGGACTAGCGAAGACTGGGCAGGCTTGGGTGCGTGGCGGGACGCTGGCCGCGACGGTGGTGGTTCCGACGAACGCGGGTCAAGCGATATTCATGCTGGCGGAGGCGTTGAAAACGGGGAAGGACGTGGCCGAGCGGACCTTCACCGTGCCGGAGTCCTTTCCGGCCATTGAGAAACTTGCCGCGAAGGGCGAGAAAGTCGCGCCTACTGCTTAGCCGGGTTTGCACGGCCGTTCTGTTTTAAACGGCGCGTTCATCCTATTCACCAGGGGTTAATTACGTGGCACGCTTCGGCGCGTCCACGTGGATTCGTTGACACCAACAGCGGGGCGGGATAATTTCTCTGCAGCGTTTACCGCGGACAGCGATCGCGCGCGGAACGCCTGAAGGAGCAAACGTGCGGCGAGCTATAGCCATTGGAGTTGTGTGCAGCGTGATTGTTTTCGCGGCGGTCGGTGCATCGATGGCGCCGAAGGCGAACGAGCGGATTAAGGGCGCATTTCGACGTCCCGCGGTCAATGCTTGGACATTCGTGCACCTGGAAGGAACGCCGGCGCAGATCGGCTATCAACACGGATATTTGCTAGCCGCGGAGATTCAGGACCTTTACAAGGTTTACGCGCTGGAGCTCACACACGACAGCGGGAAGGACTGGAACTTTTTCCGGGACGCCTCGAAAAATATTCTGTGGCCTCATGTGGAGCAGGAGTACCGCGACGAGATGCAGGGGATCGTCGAGGGAGTGAAAGCACAGGGCGGGAAGCTGGACATTTGGGACATTGTGACGCTGAACGCGGCGATGGAGTGGAGCTACTACGTCGATCAATATGATAAGGGGCACAAGATCGCATCTCTGCCGACGGTGACAGCGGGTGATCATTGCAGCGCGTTTGTAGCGATCGGCAGCTACACGAAAGACGGACGCGTGGTGATCGCGCACAACAACTGGACCAGCTATCTCGATGGCGCGCGGTGGACGATGGCCTTTGATGTCGTGCCAGCGCGCGGCTATCACTTTGTGATGGATGGACTGCCGGGGCTGATTCACAGCGGGGACGATTTTGGGCTGAATTCGGCGGGCATGGTCATCACCGAGACTACGATCACCGGGTTTCACGGGTTCGACAGCAGCGGCGTACCGGAATTTGTGCGCGCGCGGAAAGCGATGCAGTATTCGGCGTCCATCGATGACGTGGCGCGCATCTTCAAGGAGGGCAACAACGGCGGCTACGCGAATGATTGGCTGATCGCTGACACGCGCAAGGGGGAAATCGCGAGCCTGGAGCTGGGGCTGAAGAATGTGACGCTGGAGCGCAAGACGGACGGATATTTTGTAGGCTCGAATTTTCCGATTAGTCAGAAGCTGGCCGCGGAAGAAACGGATTTCCCGGTGGATGATCCCGGCGTCAGCGCGAACGCGCGGCGGCGGCGATGGGAACAGTTAATGGCGGAGAACAAAGGCAAGATCGATGTAACGCTTGCGGAGCAATTTCTTGCCGATCACGTCGACAGCTTCAGCGGGAAGACGGAGCCGAGCGAGCGCACGCTGTGCGGGCATGTGGATCTGTCGCCGCGGGGCATGGGGAGTTGGCAAACGCCGTTTGGCACCGCGGGGGCGGTGCAAAATAAAGCTACGGATACGCTGATGGTCGCGAAAATGGAATTCACCGCGGCGGCTGGTCACGCGTGCGGCATCGATTTTCTCGCCGCCAAACATCTTCGGCAGCACCCGGAGCAATCGTGGGAAAAACCGGAGCTTCGCGACATGAAGGCTTATCCCTGGACGACTATTTCTGCGCAGAAATAAAATTGTGACTAGCGTGGGCTAGGTTCGCGGCCGAGCTGCTGCAGGTTCTCCTTCGCTAATTCGTGGTTGGGGTTGAGTTGCAGGGCGCGCTGGTAGTGCAGCCTGGCTTGCTTGATGTCGCCGATTTCGGCGAAGGCGCTGCCCAGGTTGGCTTCGGCGTTGGCGTCGTGGGGATTGATACGCACGGCGGTCTGAAACTGCGCCAGCGCGCCACGAAAATCACCGAGGGACGCGAGCGCGTTGCCCAAGTTATAGCGGGCATCGAAATAATCCGGACGCGCATTGAGCGCGGCGGTGAGATAGGGAACGGATTCCTCGGTGCGGCCGGCGGCGAGCAGTGCCGCGCCGAAGGCGTTGTTCACCGTGGGCTCGTTCGGGCGGATGCGGTTGGCTTCCGCGAAATGGGTGATGGCTTCCGCGACTTCGCCACGTCCCATCAGCAAAGCCGCCAAATTGAAGTGCGCTTCGAAATCTTCAGAATTCTTCTGTAAATTGTGCACCGCCATCGCTTCCAGTATCTCCGCTCTGGGGTCGCGTTTTGCCTGAGCGGAATCCTCCGGCAGCACCTGCAACCAAAGATGAGCCATTTCGTCAACCGCGCGATTTCCCGCGACAACGCGCTGCGGCGGATCATTTGGATTGCGCACGTTGTCGTCGGAATTGTCGTACACGAACTTCATGGAAATGGTGGTGCTTTTTGGTAATTTCACCGGCTGGGCGTAGCGATACACCGCTTGCCAATTCAGGTTCCAATCGGGAATTTGAATAAGGGTTTCGGACCGGCCGTCCGGGAATTTTGCGATGGCTTGTAGGTCCTTGCCGAGATAGTGGGCGTGCGGGTAGATGGCAAGCAAATCCACACCGACGGGCAGGGTAAATTCGTCGGTCACCACGAAATGTTTCTCACCGGCTGGGATGTCCAGCAAGCGATCGTTTTCCAGTTGCAGAAGAATGGGGTACTTGGTGGCGGGCTTGTCTGTGAAATACAAACCGAGGGTGGGCTGAATGGTTTCCGGCTTTCCCGAAGGCTGCAGATGGGTGTTGAGAATCAGGTCCGTGTCCTGGTCCAAGCGCAGCGCCATGCCGTCGGGCTCGACGTAGGGAATCGAGCCCGGTTTCCAAAACAGGAAATGACTGTCGGGATCAAAGACTTCGGACTCGATGGTCAGTTCCATGCCGGCGAAGCCCGCGCCGGGCTCGGCTTCCAGACGCCTGCCGTTCTGCTGGCGGTCCACCAAAACATTGGCGTGATGCACAAGGCGCTTGTCGCCCGGCCGGATTTCCATGGCTTGGAGCCAGCGCGTGCGGTCAACGGGCGCGCGAAAGACGAAATTCCAGTAATTGTCGGAACCATCGGCGGGCAAGGCGTAAGGTTTCGTGGCTTTCACAATGACGTCTGGCTTGCCGAGCTGCCATCCCTCTACGAAGTTCGCTTTCGGCGGCAAGTCAGCTGGATTTCCCTCGACCGTGCCTTGCTCCACCCAAGCCTGAATGCGAGTGATCTCGTCCTCTGAGAGCCGTAGTTCGCCGGCAAATTTCAGCGCACCCTCTTCCGGCAACCAGGGAGGCATGAAGCGGCTTTTTGCGACGGCGGCAATTTGCCGCGCGTGCGATTTTGCGTCGGCGTAGGTCAGTAGCGAAAAAGGCCCAGCCTCGCCGGGGCGATGGCATTGCGCACAAGCGCGATAAAGAATAGGCGCGATGTCCCGGTTGAAGGTAACCTGCGACTGTCGGGCAGCGCTCTGGGCCGGGGTTTTGTGTTGCGCCGGCGTCCGGCCGCCGAGGGCGATGCCGAGTATTGCGATGCAAACCAGCGGCAAGACGGATCGAAGGAATTTCTGGGGTACAACCGTCATTCGAGATCCGAGATGTAGCAGCCCACTGCCGGCGTCGCATTCCCGTTGATCGTTCTACCTGCGATGGCCGCTCGAATGGCATCCGCAAGTTCGTGCGTCGTCGCAGTCTTTCGCGCGTGGCCAAAATCCTCGTACAGATTGTCAATCCGGCCGTGATAAACCAGACGGCGGTTGGCGTCGAAAACCGCGGCTTCGGGAGTGATCTGCGCATGGCTCTGCTTCACCAAAATATGTTGCGGGTCGTGCAGCGCGGCAAGCGCATAGCCGAAGTCGCGATCATGTTTGCGAATCGTCTCGGAGGTTTCCTTCTTGCTTGGATAAACGAGAAAGAAGGCCGCTTTGTCTGTGTTATGCGCGCTAAGCTGCTGAATCGTGGGAGCGTAACGGTTTGAAACCGGACAGTCCGTGCGCACAAAAATCAGGACGACGACCTTGCCTTGCGCCGCGCGAAACGGATCGGCGGGTTTGCCCTCAAGATCGGTGGCGAAACTCTGTGAGCTGGACGTAAGGGGAGACGAGACAAGGCACAGGACCACAATCGCAAATAGGACGCGAGAAAGAGTTCGCAAGGTCTGAAGCCTTTCGCCCATCGGTTCGCAGGGGAGTACGCAGAAATGTTACTGCGGACAAAAACCGTTGTCCATTTGACTGTTGTACTAGGGCGGCACGAAGCGGCCTTCGATAAATAGGTTGCTAACGCAGTTGCCCTGGCTCAATTCCTCGCTTGCGAGCGGCCTCAAGAACCGCATCCATTTTCGCAGCGAGCGATTTTCTCTTTTCCTCGAGCTTGCGCACCTGATCTTCCACGGGTTCTGTGGAGTAGCTCTTGTGCATCTGCATGCCATTCGCGCCGGACGCCTCACCTTTACTGAAGCTCTTCAAGTCCGCGATCTGTTTCTCGACCACGGCCAATTGGGCCTGAAGAGTTGTGAGTTGTTTGCGAAAGGCGGCGATCACCTGAGAACTGGCCGGTTTCGCGGTCGCGCTTTTCCCGGGCGAGCTATTCCTTTCATCGCCCACTTGCGAAATCGCACTCCCGCTGACGTCTCCCAGGTTGTCGTTGGTCCAGACCTTTTTGGTTTTCTTTGGTTCTTCGCGCGATGGAGTCGTAGGTTGTGACTGCGATGGTGCCGAATCCTGCAAGAGCAACGTGGAAGAGGGGAAGGAAGCAGCGGCCGGAAATGCCGACATCAAAGCCGCCGCCGCAAAAATAATCTGGCGATTCATAACCTCAGACTATCAGGGGTCGGCGTTCGCGGAGGTTGACTTGCCCAACTCGGCACGGATAGCTTGCAGCGCTTCCTTGGGGGGGCCGATGCGGCGGTACTGCGAATAAAGTGTCCGCTCATGAATGGAAAAGCTCATAAACAAGCGGCGCCCATCGAAATCATACTGCGAATACGTGGCGAACCACAGTCCGGGGGCCATTTCGTAACGTTCCTGCATCAAGTGGCTGCCCTTGTAGACCTTGGCGAGGAAGCCGCCGATGGAGATGTCTTCTGTGACTTCGATTTCGGCGCGCGCCACTTGTTCCGCATCGTCGTCGATACACAGAAAGCCGCGCACCTTTGAAAAGATCGCAGTAGCGCGTGAAGTCGCTTTGTAAGCCGGATTGGGAACCATGCGGTATTTCGACAGCGTACGATCGCCGCGGAGTTCTCGAGCAATGAATGTGTAAAGAAAAGCCGTGCGCGTCGCGTCGATCAAGTCCGAACGCTCTTTTTGTTTCTTCGCGATTTTCTCGTAGGCTTCGCGCTGCGCTCGGCCATCCTCCGCGGCCCAGGACAGAGCGCGTTCCAGTTTTTCCAACTCCGCGCGATAAGCCGCCGCATCGACCGGCTTGCCGTCCGGCCCCACGGGGATGCGATCGATGCCGGTTCCGGCCGGGACTGCCCGCGTCGTTTTGATTTCTGGCGGCTGGGATCCCGGGCCTTTGTGGATTTCCAGACGCTCCAAACGCTCATAGGTGGACTGTGCCAGATCATTTTTTTTCTGATTGGCGATCACGTGCTCGAGCAGCGTGCGCGCCTGGTCTTCGCTTTGCAGAACGGGGGCTGGCGCATCCTGGGCAAGCGAAATTCCACCGTAAGCCGCAAGTAAGGACACAAAAAGGATGGCTCTAGGCGACTGCATAGTCAGGGAATGGTGAGAGGCTCCGTCAACATTTATATTGGATTCGACACCTACGTGGACTGTTGCATCGAGCTTTCAGCCTCACCCGCAGGGCCAGTATCCTGCTAGGGCCCTGGCGAAGGGCATGGGGTGTTGCGGGACAGTGTCGTATGGGGAACCAGAGGTTGCGAGCCTCACCCCGCCAGCCGGCCGGCTGCCGTCGCGCCTCATCACCGCAAGTATAGCATTTGTAATGGCATACAGGCCCTCGCCGCGACCTATGGTCGGAAATCAGCCCCTTGCCGTCGCAAATCTCTATTCATCAGCAGGCCAAGCAAAGGGTGTAATTTTGCGTCTAAGCATAAGGAACGGAAACCTATCTGCCGGCGAACTCGTATTAATAGCAGGTGAGAGGAAGCGAGTGAGGTTCCGTTGAGTGTGGCTCCACTGGAAGGGTTGACGCGGTTGCCGCAGGTAACCACCGCTGCGGCCGGGCGCAGGGTTGCGCTTACCGGGCTCCGCGGCGGTGCCGTGACCATGGTCGAGACCATGCGTCTGGCGCTGGACGCCTTGCGCGCGCACAAGTTGCGCAGCTTTCTTACCTTGTTGGGCGTAATTTTGGCCGTAGCCACCCTGGTGGCGGTGATGAGCGTTGTCTCAGGGATGAACTTTTACGTTGCCGACCGCATAGCCAACCTCGGCGCAAACGTGTTCATTGTAGATCGCTTCGGCATCATCACCAGTCAGGACGCGTGGGTCAAAGCGCAGAAGCGTCCGTTGATTACCATGGAAGATTACGAGCGCATGCGCGATAGCATGAAAACCGCCAAAGCGGTGGCCGCGCTCGACGACCACAACATCGAGGTGCGCTCCGGGAACGAGCGCCTGCAGAACACCGACGTCATGGGTGTTTCCCCTAACTATGCGGAGGTGCGCAACATCAACATCGCGCAAGGCCGCTTTATTAACGAGACCGACGACGACCATCGCGGGGAAGTCGTATTCATTGGCGCGGACGTGGCGGACCGCCTTTTCTCCAATGTCGATCCGGTCGGGAAATTGGTGCGCGCGGAAACGCATGAGTATCAGGTCATCGGAGTTGCGGAGCGCATCGGCAGCGCCTTCGGGCAGTCGCAAGACAATTTCATGATCATCCCGCTGCACACCTTTGAAAAAGAGCTGCACCGCCCGCGCGACTGGGTGGCTATTTTCGTGCAGGCAGGCAGCGCGGAAATGATGAGCGCGTGCGAGGACGAAGCACGCATGTTGATGCGCGCCTGGCGCCACTTGCCGTATGACGCCCCGGACAATTTTGCCATTCTGGGCTCCGATTCGATCATGAGGCTGTGGCACGATTTGACAGGCACGCTCGCGAGCGTCGCCGTCGGCCTGGTGAGCGTATTCCTGGTGGTCGGCGGCATCGTCATCATGAACATCATGTTGGCGAGCGTTACGGAGCGGACCCGAGAGATTGGGATTCGGCGTTCGCTGGGCGCGCGCAAGAAACACATTTTGCTGCAGTTCATGATGGAGTCCGCGGTGCTCGCGGCGACAGGTGGAATTATTGGTGTCTTGCTGGCCTACGGCGTGGTTGCACTGGTGGGGGCGACCACATCGATTCCCGTGAAAACGCCGCTAAGCGCCGTCATCATTTCGCTGTGCGTCTCCACCGCGGTGGGTCTTTTCTTTGGAATTTACCCAGCGACGCGGGCGGCGAAACTGGATCCGATCGAAGCGTTGCGAGCGGAGACCTGAAGGCTGGAAGTACCGGGAAAAACACAATGGCGCAAGCATACGGCGAGAACCTTAAGCAGGCGCTGGACACGCTCCGCGCGCACAAAATGCGCAGCGCGCTCACCGTTTTTGGAGTGGTTCTGGGCGTCAGCGTGATTATGCTGGTCGCTGCGCTGATCACCGGCTTCGACGAAACCATTCAGGAAAACATCAAGCAGTTTGGCGCGGATACCGCGTTCATTTCCAAATGGGACCAGGGTTTCCACGGAGGCGACCCGCCGATGGAAGAGAGACAGCGCAAGCCGTTGACGCTGGAAGATTCGCAAGCGCTGATGGCCGGGTGTCCCGCGTTGAAAAATGTTACGACTTTCTTACAGACCGGGTGGATGCAGGTGCACACCGTGCGCACCAAGGCCGGTGCAGTCAGCGCCATCGATTTTCGCGGCGTGCAAGCCAATTTCGGCCAGGTGTATGCCAATGCCGCGACGATCTCCGGACGTTTCATCAGTGAAGGCGACGACCTGCACCGCGAAAAGGTGGTGATGCTCGGCGAAAACGTCGCGCCGGTGCTGTTCCCCGGGCACGATGCCGTCGGCAAAGACGTGATGATCGATGGCGCCGACTTTCGGGTGATCGGCGTTGTCGAAAAACCCAAAGGCGGCTTCGGCATGGGCGATGAAGATCGCCGCGTGCTCATTCCCTTCAACACTTTCAAAAAAACGTACCCGGCGGCCGATGAAATCAACATGCGGGTGCAGGCGAATCCGGGCATGCTGGATCAGGCGGTTGACCAGGCCGAAGAAGTGCTTCGGCGGCGGCGCAATGTGCCTTACAACGGCAAGGACAATTTCTCGATCCGCACCGCGGCGCAGGAAGTCGAGGAGTTTCACAATATTATGATGATGGTTTACGTCGCGACGCTCGTGCTTAGCGCGATCGGTTTGCTTATCGGCGGCGTGGGTGTGATGAATATCATGCTGGTAAGCGTGACCGAGCGGACCCGCGAAATCGGCGTGCGCAAAGCGATCGGCGCGAAGCGCAGCGACATTACCTGGCAGTTCCTCCTCGAAGCGATGACCCTGACGGCCTCTGGTGGCGTGATCGCACTTGTGCTGGTGAACGGCCTGGTGCTCCTGATTCGCCTTACCTTGCAGTGGCGCGGCGCTGTTCCGATCTGGGCGGCCACGGCCGGCGTAGTGGTGAGCGTGAGCGTAGGTTTAATCTTCGGCGTATGGCCCGCAATGAAAGCCGCGAAACTGGATCCAGTCGAAGCTCTTCGCTACGAATAGTTCGCAACTAACCCATTTCAAATCAATCTGAATATTTGCGCGTGGATGGCTCAAGGCGCACACGTCGGGTCGGGTTACGGGCGTGTCACTGGAAGGCGGCGGCCAAGGCTTTTTGTGCTAGAGCTCTTGCGCTTGGATTACCCGACAGGACTTGGGCGGACCATGCGGCGGCGGCTTTGGAGAGGCGGACGGATTCGCTGGTGATTGATTCGGGGCCGCTGGAATCGGCGTTGCCGAAGAAAATGCGGTCGAGGGGTTGCGCAGCCGCGAAGCGATTTATTGTGAACTGGCCAGGAACGGCCATGAACATGGGATGGCCGCGGCGATAGAGGCGGACTTCGAGGGGATCGGCGTTGAATTCGGGGAGCAACTTCTGGAAATCGGCGAGCACGCGGGCGGCGAGA
>CATPAM010000220.1 GCA_955651735.1 Candidatus Acidiferrales bacterium
GGTAATGGTATTCCTCAGTTTGCATGATCATGGAATTCTTCTCGCCGAGATCTTTTGGGGCCTTTGGGCTTTTTCCCTTCGGGGTCCTTGTATTTAAATCCGGTTTCCTTCCCCGCATCCTGGGCGTCCTGCTGATCGCAGCATGTTTCGGCTGCCTGGCCGAGAGTCTGACATCATTACTCCTGCCAAGTTACGAAACCGTCGTTTCCAGAGTTGCGATGATCCTTACGGCCGGGGAATTGCCGATCATGTTGTGGCTTCTGATTAAGGGTGCAAAGGACCAACCATTAGAAGATCCAGCATAAACTGAGCCGAACTATCGCTGTGCCTGTGGCTCCTGGTCATCGGCGTGAATGTTCCGCTGCCAAAGTCCGAGAACCAGCCAAGTACGGCGGCGCAGGTTGACATCGACGACCGGCGTCCAGAGAAACAGCAAGATCGAGGGGATTTGCGGGATGGCGTTGATGCGCGCGATCTGTCCAATGGTGAGTCCAGCCTGGCTGAGCAGGAGCGGCAGAGCTGCCCAGATGAATCCTACGTACATCCCGAGGGGCAGGATCAACAAACCAAAGAGCCAGGGGGCGGGCCATTGGCGAGAGTCGCGCATGGGAGGGCAAGCATACCACTCGCGAGAAAAGCGCAAAGCGGAGTTGCTATGCGCCAACTCCGGTTACACGCGAAGTACGTGGGAGCGGCGTGCGGGAGTGAACGAGAGCGGCTATTCGGTGGCGTTCCAAACGTACAAGAAAGTGTCGTCGCTGGCGGTGGCAACTTTACGTCCAGCTTTCCGAGTTGCACGATTCAGTGCGGAGCGAACTTTTTCTTTTGATTGCGCCAATGCAGCCAATGGGACCTTGAGTGCGGAACCCGCTTTTAGACGGTCGAGGTCTTTGAGGATGGTGGTGACAATCAGTTTGTGCTTTCCGTCTCGACCTTGCGGCACATCCGATTGCACCATGGTCTTGAAGTGCATGGGCAGGATTTTTTTTTGAGCGCCGTTCATATAGTCTCCCTTAGCGATGGCGCGCTAAACAAACGTGACGTTATCGTATCTCCCCGTAACGAGTCCTGCAAGTGAAAAACGCGGGGCGTAAAAGGACAGGTTCGGCTCGGAGCCATGCGTGTACACCCCAGACTCGCGTAAACGAGGAGCAGTGCCCGCGACTAACGCCACAGTAAAATTTACAAAAGATATGACCCGTACGACTTCGGGCCTGCTAGCGTGTAGGCGAATCGAAGAAGGTTGCAATGCTCAAGACGAAAACATATTTCGAGCAAGTTCCGCTGGAGACAGTCAGAAAGATTGTTGAAGAGAAAATCCGGCGGGAAACAGCAAGGGAACAAGAAGTTTTTACGCAGGAACATGCAATAGCAACGGAACGCACATTTTCTCAGGTGGGAGTGAACACAATCTATGAGTCCGAGCAACAACAAATCCAAGAGCATGGCCAGGAAGAAGGGCGCATTCGATGCCCAGGCGTTTTTAGATTCCGCTGGCGTGGCGAGAAAGGTGAGACAGTTCAAGAGGGCAGAGATGATTTTTTCTCAAGGGGCCGCCGCCGAAAGCGTCATGTACATACAAGAAGGCGGCGTGAAGATCACCGCGGTTAGCGCAAGCGGCAAAGAGGCGATCATCGCCATCCTGGGACCGGGCGAGTTTTTTGGCGAGGGGTGCATGGCAGGCCAGTCGGTGCGCATGGGGAATGCAACTGCGGTTACCCCCAGCACGGTGCTGGTGATTGACAAGAATGAAATGCAACATGTGCTTCACGAACAGCATGACCTATCCGACCTGTTCATCAATTTCGTGCTGACACGAAACATCCGCGTGGAAGAAGACCTGGTGGATCAGCTATTCAACTCGACGGAGAAGAGGCTAGCGCGGACACTGCTGTTGCTGGCCCGATACGGCAAGCAAGACCAACCTCAGAGAGTGCTTCCGAAGGTATCGCAAGAGACGCTGGCGGGGATGATCGGCACGACGCGGACGCGGGTGAATTTGTTCATGAACAAATTCAGGAAGATGGGTTTCATCAAATATAACGGCGTGATCGAGATCAATACTTCGCTCTTGAGTGTTGTGTTGCACGACTGACGGAAACAACTGTGGACGTGGGCAGGTGAAGCTAAAAATTGCCTTCTGCGTCATTGTGACGTTTGATGGCAACCGCGGCCAGGTACGTTGCGCGTTCAATCAAGGGAACGTCGCTGGAAAACGGGCGGCGAGGAGCGGAGCAGTACATCTGCAGAGATCCAAGCAATTCACCATTGCCGCCAACAACATCCGCAGAACAGAAACTATACAAACCAAAAAGTGTAGCGCTCCGGGCAATCGCGGCCAGGCCGGTGGCTTCGTCATTGGGCAGGGAAAAGAGCGAAATCATGTTGCCAATCTCCGAATCGAGAGCGGTGCAGATTTTATGCAGGATTTCTGGGAGAGGCGCACGGCCCGAGATCGACTGGAGAAGCTGTTCTTCCGCTATCAACAAATACTGAATTTCGCTTCCAGAAGCGTGCTGGGGCCAGCGCGCTTGCAAGCCATCGCGTGAGGTAAAATGACTATTGTTCATTGGAGCACCTCGTTTCCACGTCGTGCCCCGATCAAATTGAGGCAGGTCCGCTACGCCGCGTTAGAGCTGACCGACCCGAGCGGCTTTTGACTGCTTGTCTTTCATGGCATACAGAGCCCGGTCTGCGGCGAACAATAGAGTTCCAATGGTATTGGCATCTCTTGGATAACTGGCAACTCCCACGCTGACGGAGAGGCCCGGCTCTTCGGCATCTTTGGCAAGAAGGTCGCAAATGCGCCGCGCTACCAGGGTGGCGGCGGCGACACCGGTTTCGGGCAGGACCAGGGCGAACTCATCGCCACCTTGCCGTGCGGCGGTATCGATGGACCGGCAGCAGTCGGTCAGGGTCTGCGCCAGCCTGCAAAGTGCGCGATCTCCGGCGAGGTGACCAAATCGATCGTTGATCTCTTTTAATCCATCGAGGTCCAGCAAGAGAATACAGAATTCCCGCTCGGTACGTTTCGAGCGGCAAATCTCGGAGTGCAACACCTCGAAAAGATGGCGATGATTGGCCAAGCCGGTAAGCGAATCGCTGGAGGCCTGGCGGCGCAGACGATCTTCCAGGGCGCGCTGTTCGGTGATGTCGACAACGATGATCTCGTAACCAACAAAATTTCCACGGTCGTTATAGACCCCGCGACCGCTAAGCCTGGCTTTCAGAGTCGTGCGGTTTTTCCGCTTCCACTCTATTTAGACAGGTTAGATGCGCACCGCTTCACGGGACGGGTTGGCCGATGGAGCTTGGTGACCAAGATCGAGGACGACTTCGAACGCTCGATTTGCTGCCAAAAGTTCCTCTATGCTTGCATACCCAAGCATCGTTACCAGTGTCTGATTGACGTCGAGAAACCTTCCTTGTGCATCGCACCGGCATATTCCGCAGGTGGGATTGTCGGCCAGCGCACGATACAGCGATTGCGAATGCCGCAAGGCCTTTCCGGCTGCTTCCAGCTCTGCGCGCAGCTCTTTTTCGTTCAGCGCCCGGCGAATGGCCATGGGCAATTGAGCAATATGTTCAATTTCAACGTAATCGAAAGCGCCGCAAGGGATTAATTCCGCGATGGATTTAGTTCCCACGGCAGTGGTCACAAAGACAAGGGGGATCTCCTGCAAAGTCTGCTGAAGGAGTTGCAGAGCCTGTGATCCTTTCCAATTTGGGCTGGGGTGCTCGGCAACGACGACATCATAAGACTGGAAGCGGAGCTGCTCAGTGCACTGCGCCAAAGTCAAGACGACATCGGCGCCAACAGTGAATTGCGCTTTCTCGAGCTCTTGCACGCAGGAGTCCACCGCGTCTGCTTCGCGGTGGATGAAAAGGACGCGGAGGGGCCGGCGTCGGTGGGAAGCCGTGGTGTCCGGACGGACATTCCTGCGATCAGACTGCATTTCGGCCTGACCTAGTTTTGCTATGGAAGCCATACACGGAATGGTCGAAGCCGTCCATGGTGATGGGCGGCTAGGATGTGGACCCCTCCACGCTGATGATATGGCGGTGAGAAAACGGAATCTGTCCCATTTCGGACAGTTGCGCTATTAGTCATTTCTAGGAGGTGGTGGCCAGTCAGCGGGAATCCAGGGCCTTCTGACTGGCTAAGGCAGGGGAAGCAATACGATGTCCGCGCGAAGTACGCCGTATGCAGGGGTCCATGATGAGGGCCAGGGCCGCAAACGGATTACGCCTCAATGATCTGATTGCGCAGCGCGTAGCGCACAAGCTCCGCAGCCGAGTGACAGCTCAACCGGCGCATGATATTGGCGCGGTGGGTCTCCGCGGTCTTAACCGAGAGGTCCAGCAA
>CATPAM010000221.1 GCA_955651735.1 Candidatus Acidiferrales bacterium
ATACCGGACGTCCCGCCGGTCACAATCCCAATTCTGCCGTGCAATTCCGCCGTCATGATTTCTCCATGCGAATCAGGTTCTCTAGATGGAGAGGCAGATTGTAGGCTTTGAGCGAAGGTGGCGTCAAATAGGCGAGGTACTGGACGAATAACTCTAACCGGACATGTCCGCTAACGCGTTATACATCCAAGTAGATTATTTTCCGGGCGTGGTGTCATTCGGCATAGGATCTTCAGAAGCACTCCGAAGATCAACAGAGTGAGTGTAGGAGGCACGATGACCGCAGACGCGAGCCTTACTTCTCACCTATCCAGCCGCCCGCTCATTGCTCCAGCGTGGCATACGATTGTGTTCATTACTATTTTTGTGGGGCTGTCCGTCGTTGGCGGTTTCTTTCAGCACGAGGTAAAGCAGCACCCACAGGCAGCAGTGTCGAGTGGCAACGCCGTGCCGCGTTACATTTCTGTACTCGTATCTGAATGGTTGCTGGTGCTCTATGTCCGCATGGGCGTGCACAAGCGCGGAGTGCGTTTGCGCGATCTTGTTGGCGGTCGATGGGCGACGCCGAAAGAGGTAATGAAAGACATCGCTCTGGGCGCAGGGCTCTGGGCGGTGTGGCTCGGCTTGATGAATCCTCATATCCTGGGCAGCGGAACGAATGCCGCGCAAGGACTTCTTCCCCAAGGGATTCTTGAGAGCCTCGTGTGGATACCTCTTGCCCTCTCAGCAGGATTTTGTGAGGAATTGGCTTTTCGCGGCTATCTTCAGAAGCAATTTCAGGCGATCACAGGCAGCGCCAGGTGGGCGGTTCTTATCCAAGCGATTGTATTCGGCGTTGGCCATCTATACGAAGGGGTGGGCCCGGTGGGAAGGATCACGTTGTTCGGCGTCCTGTTCGGGCTACTCGCTGTCTGGCGGAAGAGCCTGAGGCCGGGAATGATAACGCACGCGTGGTCCGATATTTTTGGGGTAATCATTTTCCGCGGAACGTAGGTAGAGGGAGAGGCGGTTCGCCAGGACGAGGCCTGTACTGCCTACGATTCTACGCACTATCATGGAAGTCGGGTAACCGGCCAGAGCCTGCAGCTGATTCATGATCCGCGTCCGCATCTGCACCAGCCGATGCCGGTGCCACAGCAGTTGCCGCAGATCACGATTCTCTGGACTCGGTACCAGATTCGCGGAAAACGATTTTCCAGCAGCAACTTCAGTAGGAGTTTGGCATCCTCGCGGTCGGTCTTTTGCTTCCTTACTCGCTTGGTCTTGATCTCCGCGGCATCGCCGATCCACACCTCGATGCCCAGTTCTGCGAGTAACCGCTCGAACCAGCGTGAATAGCCTGTGGCCTCCAACCCCACGCGCACGCTGATGCCTTTCTGCCGCAACTCCCGAGTCGACCCTTCGAACCAGCCGATAAGATTCCGTTCCATAGTTCCAGTACCACGGAGTCTTGTTTTCAAAACATGCAAACACACTAGGCGCCGATTCTCAGAGGATTCTCATTGGTACTAGGCCTGCAGGTATAGCCGGGCGTGCTCTGGCAACACACGTTCTCAAGGAGAGATGCGACACAAATGCGTAACAAACAAAAGGGTTTCTCACTCATCGAGTTGCTGATCGTCGTGGCGATCATTTTGATCATCGCGGCCATCGCAATTCCCAACTTGATCCGTTCCAAAATGGCAGCCAATGAAGCTTCTGCGGTGGCTTCGATCCGTACCGTTAACACCTCGGAAGTGATTTACTCCAGCACCTACAACATAGCGAACGTGTTCTCGCCCGACCTCCCGTCGCTGGGCGATGGCGGCACGGCAGCTAACTGCGGGCCGACCAAAATTCCAACTGCGGCGCAGGCTTGCCTAATTGACCCCGCGCTGGAGAAGGCGGTTGCCGCAGCCACCCCCAAATCGGGCTACTACTTCACGTATGCCCAAGGTGTTGGCACTTACACGGTCAACGGCGACCCCTCCGCTTTGAATTCCACGGGCGTGCGTTCTTTCTTCTCGGACCAAACCGTCGTGATCCGTGCTAAGAGCGGTGCGGCCGCTGGCGCAGGCGACCCTCCGATTTAGCCCTCGCCGGTTCGCGGGAGGTTCTGTCGCCCGCCGGTCGGACAGAGATACACAGAGCACGGAACCTCGGTTCCATGCTCTTTCTCTTTTTGCGCCTCGCTCCTCCAAATTTTCGAATCGTTCCCCGTTTCTTCGACGGCCATGCCTCTGCGGTTTGTCTGGCCTGCTGAGCACCGTGCTCTTCGCTCTTGCGTTGCTTCTCTTTCCGCCCGCGGACAGGAAGGAAGCTGGGGCACCTGCTTCGATTCGAGTCACTGCGCGACTACTCGGAACTTATCTTCGGATTGGTAAATCCGATCCACTGTTTTTCGATGCTCGGAGCGATACTCTTGAATTCGTCAGATGTCAGATGGAGCGGTCACGTTCTCCAGCATCCGCCTCGCTTCTGCAGTGATCGTTGTACAGTGTCGCTAGAATGCTTTGTCAAAAGCTCTTCGTGCCGTTTTCTTCTCGGTCGCAGTCCACGTTGCTTCGTCTTCGAACTGCTCAATGGATTCCATCGACCATCTACCCTCTTTGTCAGATGCCCACGCGCTTTCGGCAGGCCAAGATGATCATAATCCG
>CATPAM010000222.1 GCA_955651735.1 Candidatus Acidiferrales bacterium
CAGATTGCGTACGCCGAGATTCTGGTCACGGAAACGCTTTGGCCGGATTTCAATCGCGCGCGGTTGCTCGAGGCTTTCGTGGAGTTTCAAAAGCGCGAGCGGCGCTACGGCGGCATTCGCGAAGACAGGCCGGATTCAGAAGCGCCCGCGCGCGTTGCTGGGCAGTGAGCTCTCCCGAATGGGGCGCTTTGAGTATGGCTTCGGCCGAAAAAGCGGCGGCCCTTCGCAGCTCAGGGTAAACAAGACCGCCGCGCTCCAAATAAAGCTTCTCTTTTTCTTTCAACTTTTGACTTTCGACTGCTAACCTTCTCCTCGCAGTCCGCCAGGGGATTCCTTCCACATGACTTGGAAGCGCGTAGCAACTGCCGTCGTGTTGATTCCGTTTGTCATTGGTTTGGTGCTGTGGGGCTCGACGGCATGGGTGGCGCTGGCGCTCGCGCTGATTATCGTGCTGGCGCTGTTCGAGTATTTTGCCCTCGGCGATGCGATCGGCCACCGCGCCTATCGTTTCTGGACCGCGACCTGCGCATTTCTGCTTGTGTATGTGCAGTGGCTCGCGGCGATTGAACCCACTTACCAGCTTGCCGGCGGCTTGATGCTGCATCGCGGTCTCGGACGATTTGCCGCCGGATTGCTTGGCGTGCCCGAGGCATTCTTTGTCTTCGTGTTGGGTGTTGCGGTGCTCACGCTTTGGACGAAGCGGCCCCTTGTAGAAGGGTTACCGGCTGCTGGCATCAGTTCGAGCGGATTGTTGCTCGTGGCGTTTCCGTTGACGTTTGCGGTGCGGCTGCACGGTTTGGGCGAGGAAGGTCCGCGGTTGCTGCTCTTCGCGCTGGTAATCACATGGGTAGGCGACTCGGTCGCGTATTTTGTGGGACGCGCGGTGGGGAAGCACCCGCTGGCGCCACATCTCAGTCCCAAGAAGACTTGGGAAGGTTCCATCGGGAGTTTGCTCGGATCACTGCTGGTTGCTCTGGCTTTTGCGCGATGGCTCAACGCGCCGCCCGTGCATCTACTGGCGATGGCGTGCGCGGGAAATGTTGCGGGCCAAGTTGGAGACCTGCTTGAGTCGGCTTATAAGCGCAGCGCGGGCGTCAAGGATTCTGGCGGAATGCTGCCGGGCCATGGAGGAATTCTCGACCGCATCGATGCGCTGATTCTGGCGATTCCAGTTGTCTGGTATTATTGGACGTTGGTCTACTCGCCGGGAATGTAATTCGGGAACTCTGCCGCGAAACCATGCGAAAGAAGTGTTTGTGACGCAATCGTTCACCAAACTGGCCATTCTGGGTTCGACAGGATCGATCGGGCGGCAGTGCCTGGCGGTCGTGGAGTCGCTGCCGGGGCGGTTCGGCGTGGTGGCGCTCGCGGCTGGCTCGAATCTGGACGAACTGGTCGGGCAGATTGAACGGCACCGGCCGGAAGTGGTGTCCGTCGCGGATAAAAGCAAAGTCGACGAGCTGGCGCAAAGGCTACGCGTGAAAGGCGTGTCGCCTGCCTCGGCAGGCGGGCCGCTGCCCACAATTCATCATGGGCGCGAAGGGATGCTGGCGGTCGGAACGCACGCTGCGGCGGACATGGTTGTCTCCGCGGCAGTTGGTGTTGTGGGACTGGAAGCGACCTACGAAGCGATCAAGCTAGGCAAGACGGTGGCGCTGTCGAACAAGGAAGTCCTGGTTGCTGCGGGCGAGTTGGTGATGGCCGCGGCGAAAAAATCCGGGCGCGAATTGTTGCCGGTAGACAGCGAACACAATGCCGTGCACCAATGTTTGCGCGGCGGCGAACGTGGGGAAGTGCGGCGGCTGGTGCTAACCGCTTCCGGCGGCCCCTTTCGCAAGACGCCGCTGGCAGCGCTGCAAAGCGTGACTCCGGAACAGGCCCTGGCGCATCCAAACTGGCGCATGGGCAATCGCATTACAATTGACTCCGCAACTATGATGAACAAGGGTTTTGAGGTTATCGAGGCGCGCTGGTTGTTCGGTGTGCAACCGAACCAGATTGATGTGGTTGTCCATCCGCAATCAACGATTCATTCCATGGTGGAATTCGTGGATGGTTCAGTTCTGGCACAGCTTGGACCTACGGACATGCGCATGCCGATTCAATATGCGTTAACCTATCCGGAGCGGATCGCATCTAATGATGTAGCCCTGGATTGGTCGAAACTCCGGCGTCTTGATTTCGCGAAAGTTTCCACGCGGCGCTTTCCGTGCCTGCGTCTGGCCAAGGAAGCGCTGAAAAAGGGCGGGGCGTTGCCGTGTGCGTTGAATGCCGCGGATGAAATCGCAGTGGCGGCTTTTCTGGAAAGAAGGCTGCCGTTCCTGGGAATCGCCGAGGTAATCGAAAGGGTGCTAGCGCGGACGCCGAGGACGCGATTTGAGAAGATGGATGACGTGCTTACGGCGGATAAGGAAGCGCGTCGAATGGCCAAGGAAGAAGTAGACCGGCTGGCGGTGACGGCGGCAGCGGCATCGTAGTTCACAGGAAGGGACAAGCAATCGTATGGATTTGTTACTGGGTGTAGCGCTCGTGCTGGGAGTGATGATTTTGGTGCACGAGTGGGGACATTTTATCGCCGCGCGGATGTTCGGCGTGCGCGTGGACGTTTTTTCGATCGGATTCGGGCCGCGGCTGTTTGGCTGGAAGCGCGGCGCGACGGATTATCGCGTGAGCGCGCTGCCTCTGGGCGGCTACGTGCGCATGGCGGGACAGGATCCGTCGGACATCGACTCCGTGCATAGCACTGCGATACAGGGAAAAGACGAGAAGACGTACGCCCCGTATCCGCAATTGCAAGCGCTGGTGAAAGGCGCGCCGGATGAGTTGGTGAGCAAGCCGCGCTGGCAGCGCGCGATTATTTCGTTTGCCGGCCCTTTCGTGAACCTGATTTTCCCGATTCTGCTGCTGACGGTTTATTTCGTGGTTGTCGGAATTCCGTATCCCGCGTATCAGGCCAAGCCAGTGCAGGTGGCGGCGGTGCCGGCGAACTCTCCGGCAGCCGCGGCGGGGCTGCGTGGGGGCGACAAGGTCGTCGCTATCGATGGGGAGCAGAACCCGGATTGGGAGCAAGTGGAGAAGGTCCTCGCCAAGCTCACACCGAACAGCAAGCTCTCGATGGAAGTGGAAGACGCCGGAGCTCGGCGATCGCTCAGCATTCCTGTCGAGCAAAAAGATCTTGAACAGCCGGAGCGCTTGCTGGGCTTTGCGCCCATTCGCCCGGTTCTGGAGGATGTGGCTCCGGGACTGCCGGCACAGCGCGCGGGGCTCAAAGAGAATGATTTGATCGCGGCGGTGGATGGGCAAAAGATCCAGTGGTGGGGCGAGTTCACCGAGCGCATCCGCGGCTCGAACGGCAAGCCGGTGGCCCTCGATGTGAATCGCAACGGGCAACTGCTGCATATGGTGGTGACACCACAAGCGGCGACGAACGAACGGGGGGAAACGATTTACCAGATTGGCGTGCAAGTTCATGAGGATACCGCTTACAAGCGAGTGGCATTTCCGGAAGGCGCGCGCTATGCGGCGCTGGTAACCGTTGAAAAAATCAAGGAGACCGCGGGCATCGTCGGAAAATTGTTCAGCGGCCGGGTTTCGCTAAAGCAACTGCAAGGGCCGGTGGGAATTTCGCGCGCGGCCGGGCAGGCGGCGCGGAAGGGCCCGCTGGCGATCATTTCGCTGATGGTGCTGATCAGCGTGAACCTGGGAATCCTGAACCTATTGCCGATTCCGATCCTGGACGGCGGGCACATCCTGCTGCTGGGCATCGAAGGCATCCTGAGGCGCGACATGAGCCTTGCGTTCAAAGAGCGCTTCGTGCAGGTTGGGCTGGTGTTCCTGTTGGTGGTGTTCGCTATCGTTATGTACAATGACGTGGTGCGGCTGCTGCCGATTCATTCCTGAGAGCTGACCTGGCCTAGCTCGCTGCGCACCGCACCCGGAGAAAGAATGCGTGTATCACCGCAGCACCGGGCCTCCACCGGCGAGCGACTCAATACCGCGGAAACAACGGGAAGATTGCAGCAGGCGCTGGGGAAGAGGCGCATTCGCTTGACGCGGCAGCGGCGCGTCATTTTGCAAGTGATGGACGACGCGGAGCAGCACCTGGACGTCGACCAAATCCTAAAGCGCGCGCAGAAGATTGATTCCGGTGTGGCCTTGGTCACCGTTTATCGCACGATTGATCTCCTTAAGAAACACGGCTTGATTGACGAGCTGGACTTGCTGCATCTGCGCGGCGACCGGCACTACTACGAGACGCATGGTCCGCGCGACCACATCCATGTGGCGTGCCTGGGCTGCGGGAAAGTGCGCGAGTTCGAGAGCCGGCTGTACGAGCAGTTGAAGCAGCAGATCGCGCGGGACTTCGACATGAAGGTGACCGTCTCACGCACCGAAGTCGGCGGCTACTGCGCGGAGTGCCTGGCGCAGGAGAATAGCTCCCCAGAAAAATAGCTTCTCCTTTACCTGAACACTTGACCACCGTCAGGCGGGTTGGCGGGCGGCGCGGTAATGGCGGAGGCGGGTGAAGAAGTGGCGGGCGCTGGCGATGTCGCGGGTGATTTGGGCGCGCAGCTCTTCGGGGCCGGTGAATTTCCTTTCTTCGCGGAGACGCTTCCAGAAGCGGACCTCCATGCGCTTTGCGGTGACTTCACCCGAAAAATCGAGCAGGTGCGTTTCGACGCTGAGGGAAGCGCCGTTGAAGGTGGGGCGCAAGCCGACGTTGGTGACGGAGCGGCGGCTGCGGGTTTCGCCTTCTAGCAGGGTGCGCGTTACGTAGACGCCGCGGGCGGGCAGAAGCTCCTGCTCCGGTTTCAGGTTTAGCGTGGGGAAAGTGAAGCGGTGGCCGGTGCCGGTGCCGCTGACAATCTCGCCGGTAAGGGCGAACGGGCGGCCGAGGAGACGGGCGGCGTGGGTGACGTTGCCGGCTGCGATCTCGCGGCGAATGGCGGTGCTGGAGACAATTTCGCCATCGAGGGCAA
The DNA here is from genome assembly GCA_955651735.1 of Candidatus Acidiferrales bacterium. Classification (GTDB taxonomy): domain Bacteria; phylum Acidobacteriota; class Terriglobia; order Acidiferrales; family UBA7541; genus Acidiferrum. The sequence continues at coordinate 4,980 of CATPAM010000222.1, forward strand.
CCGGCGGAATGATTTCTACGGCGAAACCATGCCGAGCACCCAGCTCGCGGAGCAGCGCTACGTTGCCAGCTTGCTTGTGACCGAAACGAAAATTCTCACCCACCAACACGGCGCGCACGTGAAGACCACGAACTAGAATTTGCTCGACAAATTCTTCCGGTGAGAGGCGCGCGAGGTCGAGGGTGAAGGGAAGTACGACGGCGGACTCGAGACCGACGGTGCCGAACCAATCCATGCGCTGTGCGTTAGTGGAAACTCGCTGGGGAGCGGATTCCGGGCGGAGGATTTTGCGGGGTGAGGGGTCGAAGGGCAGCGCGGTGGCGACGTCTTTTGTTTTGGCGGCGTGCTGGACGGCGGCGCGTAGGATGGCCTGATGGCCGAGGTGGATGCCATCGAAATTGCCGATGGCAAGAACGCTGCCGCGACCGGAGGGGGCATAATGAGCGGCCCATTGTTCGGGCGACGTGAAGGCCAGGACCGATGTTGGAATGGATTCGGCAGGGGTGGCTGAGCGGCGGGGGAGCGAAGAGGTGGCGTCGACGCGCAACTCGAACTGCAGGCCATCGTAGGCGAGCTGCACGTGGCGCAGGCCGAGCTTGCGCAGGCGCTCGTTGGTTTCGGCGTGGGCGAGATCGTGGGCGATGTGGGTAAACCAGGCACGGCGCGGTTTTAATTTTTCGATCAGGGCCAGCGCCTGGTCAACCGTCTGGTGCATGGGATGAGGAATGTCGCGCAGGGCGTCGACGATCAGATCGTCCAGACCTTCGAGGAGCGCGGCGGAAGAGTCCGGCAGGGAGCTGAAATCG
>CATPAM010000223.1 GCA_955651735.1 Candidatus Acidiferrales bacterium
ATATTTGCCCGTCAGGGTTGCTCTCTGGCTGATGTACTGCAGATCCATACTCGCGAACACCTTTTCTTTGATGAGAGGCACGCTAAGGCTTGCCTGGAAAAGGTGTTTCGGAGAATTGGTGAGAGGCTTTCGAGCGCCGGGATTAGATTCATTCTGAAAAGAGTAACTGACCGTGCCTTCCACCCCGCCTGGCAATTTTCTCTTCAATTCAAAGTCCAGGCCTCGAAGGTCCAGCGATCCGGCATTGGTGAAAACGAAATCTCCATTTGTAGGGTCAATTTGCTCGCTGATCAGGCTACGGATGGGATAGTAAAATCCCGAGACGGTCATCCGGAAGTGGTTGGCGAAGTATTGCTCCCACACCAGTTCCATGGTCTTGACGGTCTCGGGCCGGAGAGACGGGTTGGCTTCGTTTCCCGGGGCATTGTAGAAAAGCTCAAACGAGTTGGGAGCGCGAAAGGACTGGCCGTACAGAAACTTAAAGGTTGCTTTATCCCAAGGAGTATAGATCAGAGCGGCGCGCGGGTTGGCAGTACCGCCAAATGTCGAATAGAGGTCGTAGCGAACTCCTAGATTCAAAACGAGGTTTTTGCGAAGGTGAATTTCATCCTGGGCGTACACGGAAACTATATATGAGGTTTGGTAGCTACTAAAATACTGAACGAAGGGTTGAAGGTCGTAATTTCCCTGATTTTGCTCGAAGTTGTCTCGGTATTCGAAACCGACGCTCAGTCGTTGGGACTCCAGGATCTGCTTTGAGAAGGCCACCTCATCACCCCACCACTTGCCGTGGGCGAAGTTTTTGTTCAGCACTCGGGAAGGCCCACCGGAGGCGGAGTAATCGTAAACGTAGGTGCCGTCGTTATTGAACTGATCGTAGTAGATGCGATTGATTAGGCTCCAACCGCGGCCAAGCTCGCGATCGTATTGCAGATCGAGGTAGGTGCGGGCGTCGACGGTATGGGTTCCGGCGACGTTGAAGACGGTTCCGAAGGGAGCGGTGGGAATGTCCTTATCGCGAGACCCGAACACTCCGTGCAATGTGAAGCGTCCCCAGGAGACATTGGCAAAGAGCTGGCCAAACTGATCATCGTCTGCGTTCACGGCAATGCCGTTGTTGTTGGCGGGATTGTCGAATTCCTTGAAGAAAAGCCGGTCGTGTCCATGGGAGTCATAGAAGGAGCCGGAAAGAAGCAGTTGCAAGCCATTATTAAACTTATTGCCGTAGCTGACGCGGCCCTGGTAGGAACCGTAACTGGCGACTTGGCCTGCCACGCTCACCTTTTGCAGATCCCGACCGTGCTTGGTAATGATGTTGATGACCCCCAGGAAGGCGCTGGCGACATACAGAGAAGAATTAGGTCCGCGGATGACTTCGACGCGGTCAATGAGGTCGATGTCAATCGGGAACTCCGTTCCGACCAGAGCGGCGTCGAAAATGTTGTCGTTGAGTCGGTGGCCATCAATCAACACTGCGATGCGGCTGTTGTAGTCTCCTGAAGGTCCATAGCCGCGCACGCCCAAGTAGCTGTAATTGCGGTCGTAGGTGACATAAAAGCCGCGGACGTTCCTTAAGATGTCGGCAACAGTCCGGTAGCCGAATTTTTGGATTTCTTCGGAGGTGATGATCGTAACGGAGGCGGGCGCTTCGGTGACCTTCTGCTTGAACCCGGAGGCGCCGTAGACCGAATCAATCTCGATGGACATCAAGTCCTCAAGACTCATGTCCAACAAGTTTGGAGTGTCGCCTTGGTTCTGAGCCAGCACGGGCGTTGTACTTAGGAGCGGTAGGAAAAAAAGTATGACTGAGATAAGCAACCGTTGAACCGCAGGCCAGCCTGACGGGCGCGAGCAGCCCGTGCCGAGACCTTTTGGTTTGCGCGCGGCTTGCGGGGACGACCTGAAGGATGAGATGGCCGCGACAATCCAAAGCTTGTTCGGCCAAAAGCCATTCCTTCTCTTATTCACTATTTACCTCGGAGCAGTCGCGGCCTCTACCTTGCAAAGGCGGTTGAAAGCTTCGACCAATGAGTGGGCGTTGGAATGCAAATGAGAAGCCCTCGCGGGGACGGGGAAAACTCTCGTAAGTGACTGATCTGATTGATGCGAACGGCGCAACGCTTGTCGCTGCCATTCCTAAAAGAGTACTGCGCGCGGCTGTGGGCCCAAATTGGCTCGAGCCCGCCTCCGGGGAGGAGCGTTTAGGGGATGAAATACTGCTTGCCTTCTCGGACTAGGATGCGCTTGTGAACCCCGTCAGAATGTGACACCAATTCTTGTTCTCTTTGCCGTCGAGAAATTCAGCGACGACATCGCGAAGTTTGCGTTTGGGTAGAGCACTGACAGTTACATACCTAAAACTACCTTTTGAAAAGGTAGTCCTCCCGTTGAGAGCCTCGCCACCCTGAGCTCGGCGGCAAGAGACAGCTCGGAGTCTACGTCCCTGGAGCCCATCAAGGAGATTGTTCTCCTTCTTCGTAAGTTTACAAGTTTCAAGTAGAGTTTTTATTGACAGAGTTCTCTTGCCTGTGATACCAAGCGGCTACAAAACAGTCTTGCGGGAGGGGCGGGCACCGTTTCAGCTATTAATGGTTGCGGCGGACCGGCAAAGTTCATTCAGCAACGACTGTCTCGACGTGAATAAGGCATTTCAAACGATCTGTTCTCAAGTGTCGCAGCTTTGCCCGCCCCTGTTCATTATCGATCCAGCGTCACAGTTCCCCTCTGGGACTTCTCTTGCCAGGAGGAATAGTTATGAAACTTGCGAGACTTTTGTCAGGCAGTTGTTTGGAGCAAAGAGCCACCGGAGGTCACGCAGCGCTGAGGCCCACGTATCCTTTCGGGACAGTTCGTAGGCTTCCCTTCGGTAAACGGATGCTCAGTGCGATTGTCCTTGTGCCATTGGTGTTTTTGCTGATCGCGCCGCGCGCCTGGACGCAGTCCACCACGTCAGTTCGGGGCACGGTGACAGATCCAAGCGGGGGCGCTGTAGTTGGTGCCTCTGTCGTCCTGTCAAATCCGGAGTCCAAGATAGAACGCACAGTTGCGACCGGTGGCCAGGGCGAATACCAGTTCCTCTTCCTGCCGCCGGGAACCTACGATTTGACAATTTCCGCTATGGGCTTTACGAAATATGAACAAACTGATTTACAACTCTTAGTCAACACGCCGACGACCGCCAATGTGCAACTGAAGCTTGGGGGCACGGCACAGAGTGTTAGGGTGACAAGTGAGGCGCCGGTTCTGAACATGGTCGATTCCTCGCTTGGAAATCCCTTCAGCGAAACTCAGGTAAAGCAGATCCCGCTCGATGGTCGCAACGTTCCAGAGTTGCTCAGCCTGCAGGCCGGCGTCGCGTATACGGGCAACCGGTCCGATTTGCAATCAAACAATTATAAAGATCAGGACACCCGCAGCGGGGCAGTGAACGGAGCGCGCAGTGATCAGAGCAATATCTCGCTCGACGGCGTGGACGTGAACGACCAGTCCAGCGGCTATGCCTTCACCTCCGTGCTGCCAGTCACTTTGGATTCCGTAGAGGAGTTCCGCGTCACGACCACGAATTACGGCGCGGAGCAAGGCGAGGGCTCCGGCGCTCAAGTCGCGTTGGTTACCAAGAGCGGCACGGATAAATTTCATGGTTCGCTCTACGAATACAACCGCAACACCGCTACCAGCGCCAACGACTATCTTGTCAAAATAGCCGAAAACAGAGTTGGTTTGCCGAACAAGCCTCTCAAGCTCATTCGAAACGTCTTTGGAGGATCCATCGGAGGCCCCGTTCAGAAAAACCGGCTGTTTGTCTTCATCAACTATGAAGGAACGCGCCAAAGGGAAGAACATACTCAGGTGCGAAACATTCCTACCCCCACGCTTCGTGATGGCGTTATCCAGTATGTATGCGCCGTCGCATCGCAATGTCCAGCTTCGACAGATCCCAGCTTCCAGACGGCGCAGTGCCCACAGGGTGGCGTGCCCGGCCTCAGCGGGAACTGCTACACATGGGCCGCTGGCGTCAGGGCCTTGAGTCCAGCGCAGATCACTGCATTGGAT
>CATPAM010000224.1 GCA_955651735.1 Candidatus Acidiferrales bacterium
GACCATCATTTCGTCCCAGCTCTGCTCGCCCCAGGTGACTTCCTTTGTAGGGTCTGCGTTTTCAGGGTTGGCGGCGGAGTTGTCGAAGTGCGCGGTGCAATCGATTTTGGCCCCCTTGGGTAGCGCGATCGGTTCTTCGAGGTTGTACCAATTCTGCCAATGCCAATCGTAATGCGGGACACTGAGAAGTATTTTGCTTTCGCCCGAAGGATAGACCACGCGATATTCAAAATCTTTTCCGCGGCCGTGCATATGAGGATGCAAGCCGGAAAGCTTCACGTCGGTTGCAACTTCAAAACTGGAGTCGACACGATAGTTGGGATGACCGGGTGGAATTTTGAAGGTGCCGTTGGTTGCGGACAGAGTGAGTACGCGCTCTTTCGGCGGTTCTTTCGCGAAGATAATACCGAGCCGTGATTGGTCGCGCGTCGCATGGCCGTGGGGCGTGTAGTGGACCTGAAAAATAAAGTCTGAGCCGACCTTGATGAGTTTGGCCTGCCCAGGGCGAAGAATTTCGGCTGGCTGACCGGGCGCGTAGCCCACGAGGAAATCGCTAGGAAGAGCGCTGGTGTCGGGCTGCTCTTTTGTTTTGACCTGAGGCGCGGTGAAGAAGACACCGGGTTTTTGTCCACGGAACCAGTTGGAACCGGGTTCGCGAACGTACGCAATGATGTGATGAACGATCATGCGATCCGTGGGCCGGACTTCGGCGGCCTGAATCCATTTGTCTTCGGTGAAGCCGGTGGGGACGATCACATGCTGGTAGTCGATGACCCCGGAAGCGGGAACATCGAACGGCAAAGGCAGCTGGTAGACAGCGTCGGGTTTGCCGATGCCCCAGCCTTCCACCCAGTCGACGGGCGGAGGCATGTCCTTGAGATCACCCTGCGGCGCGCCGGCATCGGCCCACTTTGCGAGGGTTTCGATTTCGGAGGAGTCGAGACCCATCGCATTGGAAAATCTGCCATAGCGAGGATCCGCAAACCAAGGTGGCATCTTTCGCGATTGCACGTCGAGTTTCATGGCCATGGCCCATGGTCTGGTCTGCTCGTAGGTCAGCATAGAGAATGGACCGGCTTCGCCCGGGCGATGGCAGACCTGGCAATTCTTTTGAAGGATGGGAGCTATGTCTTTAGTAAAGGTTGGAGCCGCGGGGGATAAAGGCGAGCCTCCGGATTGGCCCCACGACAAGGCTGCAGATAGTGGGAGAACGAGTAGAAGTGAGAGGCGGCCATTCATTCGTGGAGTGCTCCGAAGTTGGACGTAGACAACGAGAGTATAAGCAGGAAGGGGCGGGCCCACAAGGTCGTCTTAACGGTTGGGTGCGGCCCAGGTCAGCGGGGGCGGGAACTTGCCTTGACTTAGGTACGGGCGCGTCGTACTTTCGTTGCGCCGCGCTATTTTTCTTATGACTTCCTACTTTTCATCGCAGGATGGACGAAACCGGACGTGGTTCGGAGCGGAGAAGGCGCTGTCTCCTCAAGAACTTAGTCGTCAACTCGCTTGGAGCCGGCGGGAGTTCTTGCGCACGGGCGCGGCTATGGCGCTGGGGAGCACGCTAATTGGTAACCCGGTCGCACTCGCGGGAATTCCCGCGAAGAAAAGGAAGGTGGTTGTCATCACCTTCGGCGGCGGGGCGCGGGATCAGGAGACGTTTGCGCCGGAGGGGCAGGAAAATATTCCGCACCTGATGCGGGAGCTGATTCCGCAGTCCACGTTTTTTACGCAGGTGGTGAATCGCGGAATCCTCGGACATTACGTGGCGACCGCCAGTCTCGCTACCGGCGTCTACGAGACGATCAACAATTTTGCTTCGCTGCCGCCGGAGCATCCCACGGTCTTCGAATATTTCCGCAAGGATTTGAAGCGTCCTTCGACTGACGCTTGGGTAGTGGCGCCCAGCAACGGCTTCAACCGCATTGGAGAGAGCAATAACCGCGCATATGGGCCGGGCCTTGGCGCCAGCGTGATTCTGCCGAAGCATTTGCTGACCGCGGCGATGTCCGGTCGCACGACTGACTACGAGCATTTGCTCCGCGACAATTACGAGAGTCCGCTTTTCGCGCCGGACCTCGGCGGGAACGAATTTCAGTTGCAGCAACTGGAAATGATGCTCAAGCTTTCGGTCGATGACTTCAAGTCGCACGCGCTTACGTTGTCGAGCCCAGACGAACTCTCGGTCTACATTGCGCGCCGCCTGATGCGCCAGCTCGCGCCGAGCCTGCTGTGGATCACCATGCACGATATCGATATCGCCCACGCCGGCGCGTACTCGCTGTACATCGATGGCATTCGCCGCACCGACCGACTCTGCGCAGAAATGTGGAAGGCCATCCAGAGCGAGCCGGAATACGCGGGCAACACCACGCTCTTCATCCTGCCGGATTTTGGGCGCGATTCCGACGGCGATTCCGGCGGCAACGGATTCCAGCACCATCGCACCGGTGACGCGCTCTCGCGCACCACGTGGATGATGGCGCTTGGTCCCGGCATCCGCGAAGGCGCGGTCTACGATCGGCCGATGCAGTCCACCGATCTGGTCCCCACGCTCGGCTCCCTGCTTGGCTTTTCTCCGTCGCTTGCGCAGGGCAGACCTATTGTGGAGCTTTTGTAACTCCGATGCTGCCGCGCGACCTCAAACCCGAGCAATTCCGCGGCTACCCGCCGGAAGCCAGGAAGCTGGTCACCGATTACATCGCCGCGCTGCAGCGGCTGCCGCTGAGTTTCCTGCCCAGCCTGCTGCGCGAAGCCATTGAATTCGATTACAAGTTTCCGCCCGAGCGCCGAGCGTTGGAAAGGGAACTGGCCAACCTGAATTCTCTCTCCGCGGAGCAGTTGAAGAATTGGCTGCAGGGCTTCGCGGAAATCCGTCTTTCCCCTGCGCTTGAGAATTTTGATTGGATCAACGCACCGGCGCAATTTGTTGAACAGCTTTCCTCGCATCTCTGGACCACGCACCAGCTCGACGCCTTTCGTAGCGCGGCCATCGCGTATGCCGACCGTTTGCGCGCCGCCGTTCCGCCGGAGCTGCTGGCCACGCCGCGTCTCGGCATCGCGGTAGTCGGCCAGGGCGTCGCCTCCTACGACGCGCCGCTTTTCCGCAAACTGCGCCCCCATGGCGCGTACTACAGCCGCGTCGAACCGGAAAATGGCCTGCGCGTGCTGCTCGATGCCGTCGGCGCCAGAGCCAAAGCGCAGCCCGCGCCCTACGTGCATTGGTACATTGACGGCGGCCAGCAAGCCGAACACGACGCCGCGCTGACCACCGTATCCTATGCCGCGCTGGAGCCTGCGCGCGCCGCGCTCCTTGGCAAAATGCGCGTCGACATCGATCGTCCCGGCATGGGCCCCGAAGCCCTGCGCACACATCTCGCGCAGTTGCGCCCCGCCGATCTCGGCCTCGAGAAAGGCAGCGACGATGTGCTCGATCGCTTCCGCATTAAGATGCTCACCGAAGGTTCCGGCACGCAAATCTTCAGCACCACCTTCGCGCAGTGGACTGCTCGCGAAGCGCTGCGCCGCGCGCAGCCGCTGACGCTGCTGGTGCGTTTTACGCCGCGCCAGCGCCAAAGGCCCATGAAC
>CATPAM010000225.1 GCA_955651735.1 Candidatus Acidiferrales bacterium
CCCAACATTCTGCGCGTCGCCACCCAGGTGATTGGCCAAAACACGGTCAGCGCCGATTTCCCCGAGAAGGTGCTTAGCCCCAACAAACCAGAGGGCGAAAAGATCCGCATCGTCGAGCTGGCCACTCCCGAAGACGAAGCCCGCTGGGTGGCCGGCGAGCTCGAGCGCATTCATAAAGCCGGCCGTCGCTGGCGCGATTTCGCCGTGCTCTACCGCGCGCATAATCATCGTGACGACCTGGTGCGCGAGCTTGCTCGCCGCAAGATTCCCTTTGTGATTTCGCGGCTCTCCATCCTCGAGCATCCGCTCGTCAAGGACGTGCTTGCCTATCTCCGCCTCATTGCCACGCCGTACGACGACATCGCCACCGCTCGCGTGCTGGCCGCGCCCGCCTGGCAGCTTGCCCCCGCCGACCTGGTGCGCTTTGCCGAGCGCGCCCGCAAAGAGCGCACGAGAATTTACTACGTCCTGCAAGCGCCACAGCCGCCGCTGCCCTTCGATCCGTCGCACAGCGCCGTGACACAGCTGCTGGAATTTACAACCGCGCAGCGCAAAACCATGAAGCGCCGCGACGCCCGCCACATTGTCGCGGACCTGTTCGAGTGGTTGGATATTTACCAGCGCGCCCCGGAACAAGACCGCGATTACATCCAACGCCTGGCGGAATTCGTCAACGAATGGGAAGGCAAGAGCGACACCCGCAAGCTGCCGGAATTTATTGAATATCTCGATTATTTCGAGCAGGCCAACGGCGTGGTCTGTCTGGAAGACGACGCTCCCGGCGATGTCGTGCGCCTGATGACCGTGCACGGCGCCAAGGGCCTGGAGTTTTCCCACGTGTTTGTATTGCGCGTGAACAAAAACAAATTCCCCCAGCCAGAACGCCTGCACGTCTTCGAATTTCCCGCCGCTCTGATGAAGGAAGGCGCCCCCGAAGAACAATTTCACAATCAGGAAGAGCGCCGGCTTTTTTACGTGGCCCTGACCCGCGCCGAGGATCGCCTCACCATTACGGCCTTGAGCGAAAAGAAAGGCAAAGTCCCGCCGTTCGTCGAGGACATTTTGATGGAGCCGCGCGTCAGCCGCAGGGATGTCTTGCAACTCGCGCCAAAGCCTGCGGCCAATGCTGCGAACGGCACGCTGCCTGCCGCAGCCACCGCTGCAACTGGCTCGCTGTTCGCTCCGCCAATCGACCGCCCCAAGATTTTTTCGCGCATTGCGGAGTGGGCCGCAACGTTTCTCCCCGCGCCTCCCGAGCCACTGGAGTTGAACCCCTCCGCCGTGGACAGCTACCGCCGGTGCCCTCAGAAATACCTCTTCGCCTACTTGTGGTCTCTACAGGAAGGTGCCAAAGCGACGCTCACTTTCGGCCGCGTGATGCACGCCACCATTCGCCGCGTCATGGCCGAATTCAAGAAGGGCAATCGCCTGCCATTTGAAGAGGTCCAGCGCCTGTTCGAAACGGAGTGGTCCACGGCCGGTTTTGAGGACGACTACCAGGAAGGAGAATACAGGAAAGACGGACTGGAACAGCTCCGCGCGCTACACCAGACCGTAGTCCAGGAAACGCCCGAAATCCTGGAATTGGAAAAGACTTTCGCGCTGCCGGTCGAAAATAATGTGGTGCTAAAGGGGCGCATCGCCCAGCTCAACGCCCTCGGCCGCGGCGACGTCGAGATCGTCGACTACAAGACCGGAAAGGCCAAGAAAGAAACGGAAGCGCGCCGCGACTTGCAATTGAGCATCTATGCCATCGCAGTGAAAGAGATTTTCGAGCTGAATCCTGCGCGCCTCGTCTTTCATTATCTGCAAGACAATTCCCGCCAGGAAACCACGCGCAGCGCCAAGCAACTTGAGGAAGCGCAAAAAATCGTGCAAGAAGCCGCCGCCGATATTCGCGCGCGAAGTTTCCCCGCCAAAGAGGGCTTCATTTGCCGAAGCTGCGCCTACCGCCCCATCTGCCCCGCCCACGAAGAAATTTTATCCGCCGAATAGCGTATCGGGCCAGGAAGAAAAGAGGGCGCTGCAAAATCGCAGCGCCTTCCGTAAACCCTGAAATCAGAGAAATGTCCTACTTGCCCTTCTTGCCGCCCTTGTCGTCCTTCTTGCCCTTTTTCTTCATGGAAAGCTCCTTCTGTCGCTCTGCGGATGACCGGCGCGGTCGCCGGTTTTTACCTGCCTCAAGCTGATATACGGGCCAGCCCCGCGACTGTCAAGAAATATTCGCGTGTCAGCGGAAAAAGTGGCGCTATTGAGGGGTGGCGCCCGGTATCTCGCCGCTGTAATAGCGGTCGCGGGTCTTGATGGTAAGCCCTTCGCGCTTCACGCGCACTTCCACATTGTGGTAGTCCGCCGACCGGTCCGTGCCTCGCGGCACGTAAGCGATGGTGTACTGGTTGCGCGCTTCCTCGCTGATCCGGGAGTAAAGGACTTCCAGCGTCTCCCGCTTGGCCGCGAAATAGACTTCACCGCCGGAGTCGTGCGCGTAGTCGACCAGTCGCGAAAATTTGCGTTCCAGGAAGGCGCTGGCCACCGCCACGCTATACACCTCAATGTTGTCGTGCAGCAGCGTCTTCACCACGCTGTCGTAGGTCATTTTGTTGGTCTTTTTCCCGCCGTTGGCGCCATCGGAAACTAGCAGTATGACTTTCCGTCGATTACGATTGCGGTCCCGCAGCAGCTGCGCGGCTCCAAACACTGCGTCATCGAGTGCCTTGGTCGGCTGCCCGCCAATCGCCATCGTCGCGGAAGCGATGTTGGGCTGGTCGCCAATCGCCGAATGTCCATTGATAGACGGCCCATTGGCAATGCCGCCGCTAGACGGAGCCACGGACGGCTCCGTATCGAGCTTGGTGTGCTGCAGCTCGGTAAGCAGCAGATCGTGGTCGGTGGTAAAGCCCTTGCCGGGATGGAAAAATTCATCGAAGCGGCAGATAAACGCCTCGTCTTCCAGGCTTAGCCCTCCGACAACTGCGTCGAGGCTCTTGCGCACCTGCTGCGCGTCCTTTTCCTTCAAATCATTGTCAAGAAGGATGATCATCGACAACGGAAAAGCTTCGGCAGTGAAGACGTCGATCTTTTGTTCCACATTGTCTTCAAACACGCGGAATTCGTCGCGTTGCAGGTCTGGAACGAGATTGCCGGAGCGGTCCTTGACCGTGACAGGCAAAATGACCAGGTTGGAGTTCACGCTGATTTTCGCTCGCGCGTCGCTCGGCGGCGGCCCAGCGGGCGGGCGCTGGCTTGTTTGTCCTGGCGCACTCTGCAGCGACCCAGTCGCAGGGGTCGACTGGCCGGCCGTTTGCCCTGCCAGGTACACGGCAAACCCGGGCAGAATAGCGATGGCGGCAACAACGATTTTCCGTAGACTTTTCATGGTCCTCAGGCCAAACTTCCTGCGGTTTCCAGTACCTCTGGCGGGCCGAGCCACGCATCCCGTGCTACGCTTCGCCGCATCCTACGAGGCGTGGGCGACCTAGCGGCGGGCACTTCTGGCCGGGTATCCTGTACAAGGAAATTATACATGCGTTCTGCAAAGAAGGTTCTGGTCGTCTGCGTGGCCTGGGGGATAGCCCTGGGAGCTGCCGACCGGGCCCTGCCGCAAGAGCCGTCGCAGCAGCAAGCTCCGGTAATCCGCACACAGGTTAACCTGGTCAACCTGTTCGTGACCGTGCGCGACAAGAGCAAGCGCATCGTGACGGACTTGAAGCAAGACGACTTCAAGGTATCGGAAGACGGCCAGTCCCAGCAGATCGCCTTCTTCTCCAAGGAAGTAACCCTGCCGATTACCCTGGCCCTGCTGCTGGACACTTCCGGCAGCGAACAGTACATGCTTCCCTCGATTCAAGACGCTGGCGGGCGCTTTATCGAACGCGTGCTGCACAAGGGCGATGAAGCGCTGGTGATGTCCTTCGATTCCGACGTGGACCTGCTGTCCGATTTCACCGACGATCGCGGCCAGATCGACCGGGCCATTCGCAAAGCGCGCATCAACGTGCCCTCCGCCGGAAGTATCGGAAACAATCCCGGACCGATCGGTTCGCGGCAAATCACCGGGACAGCGCTCTACGACGCGATCTATCTTGCGTGCAATGAAAAACTGAATACGGAAGCGGGTCGCAAGGCCATCGTGATTGTCACCGACGCGCAAGACGAAGGCAGCAAGGTGCGGCTCGAAGAAGCCGTCGAAGCCGCGCAGCGCACGGACACTGTGGTGCACATTTTGCTCGTGGCCGACCCACATTTTGGCGGCGGGAACGGCGGCGTGGCGCACAAGATCACCGAAG
>CATPAM010000226.1 GCA_955651735.1 Candidatus Acidiferrales bacterium
CCGTAGGTGAGCGACTTTCCGAACAGTTCATGTTCCTGATTGGCATAACGGACGTCGGTGTTGTCCCAGCTGAAATGATCTCCCTTCGCCGTGTACGTCACTTGCGCAAAACTCCCTACGTGACTTCCCCATGCGCCGGCAAGAAACAAGGAAACGTCTTGCGGAAACTGAAAGTTGCCATTCTGCGTGGCAGGACGAGGCGAATTGGTGGCCGTGTACGACGTGTCGAACACGACGGAAAGCGGAAAAGCTTCGAGCAGGTGCAAGGCTGCATTGTGATCCTTTTTCTCGTCGGTCACCTCGGGCTTGGTTGTAAACACGTACCCGTCCAGTTTGAATTTTCTTCCGAACGGGGTCAGCTCGGGCGGAGCGAAGTGGCAAGTCGCGCAAGGAAGTCCGGTCTGCCGCGAATAACTGGGAACGGCGTGGGCTTCGGGTTTGAATACGATGAGCAGCCACGCGATGCCAAGAATCGGGCCAAGGGCCTTAATCAAGAAGGTGGAGCCTGCTGGAAAGACAACTTTCGAATTTCGCATTCGATTCCCCTATAAACCGGCAACATCCAGAGCTCCCAATAATTGCGGCTACTTCTCCGAAAAAATGGCCTCTAATTTTTAGCGGAAACTGGATTGATAATCTGTCCTCAAGTGCACACCGTCCGTGTTCCATCAAGGCGGCAACCGGCAGCGCTTTTTGCGTGCGGGTCCGTTCACACGCGAATAGTAGATTGGAATAGGCGTTCGGTTCCGTGAGCGGCATCACATGTCTGTGTGCACCACGTCACAGGTCGCCTCATTTGGCGGGTGTCTTTCTTTTTAGCTTCTAATGGCAAGGAACTGGGCGGAAACACCAACCCGAAAGGGGCCGCTAGGCAGAGTGCGCGCGGAATAGCTGCACCAGGCGCTCCGCAATGACTTTTTCCTCACCCGGTTGCAGCATGAAGGAGTTCATGATCAGTCCGCTTTCGTTGCTGGCAAGGACGATGGACGGTTTGCCGGCGCGCAATTGGTGCGCTGCTTCGCGAGGCTCCAACGAAATGTGGCGCGGGTCCCAGTGAATTTCCAGGTGCGGAACGTGATTGGCTACGTCCGGGACAGAAAACGAGGTGCTGACGCCGGGAGCGCGGGACATTTCGGCGGAGATGCTATCAAGTCGGCGCCACCATTCCTTCGTGAGCGCATCGTGATCTTCCTTCAAGTAACTCTCCAGAGCTTTGATCATGCCGATGATTTCTTCCTTGCCGACTTTTTGACTGCGGCCTAACGTGTCTTCGTGGGGGCTGTTGTTGAGCAGCGCGTAGGCGGCCAGGTCTTTCCTTCCGATCAACAAACCCGCGCACTGCGGTCCGCGAATCGCTTTGCCTCCGCTGAAGGCAATCAGGTCATAGCCCATATTTGCGTAATCCCACAGATGCGACACGGGAGGGGTATCCGCGGCCGCGTCGTTGAAGCAGGGAATCTTGCATTCCTTGCTGAGCTTTAGCCACTCATCGACCTTGATTTGCCCGGCAGCGTTGGCGAAATTGCTGAAATGCATCATGGCGGTTTTGGGATTGACGGCCCTGCGAAGGTCGGCGACCGTTTCGATTTCGATCAGCTTGACGCCCGTGGAGCGGAGCTGATGGTCGAAGCCATTGCGATGCGATTTTTGGATAATGACTTCGGATTTCATTCCGGTGAGATCGGGAAGCTGCTGAATGAACTGTTCGTTGTCGCCGGTGAGAATCCCCGCCAGCCCGGATTGCATCGCCGCCGCCGCGCCCGAAGTCACCAATCCCGTGTAGCCCGGCGGCAGCTTCAGCATTTCCGCGATGCGCTTGCCGGCGGCTACTTCGAGCTCAGGGATACTGCAAAAATGCTGGCTCGCGAGGGCCATCGCGGCTTCGACTTCCGGGCGCATTAGCGAGCCGCCGAGCACGGTCATCGTACCCTGGCCGTTGATCACGGTGGTGAGGCCTAGTTCTTCGTATACGTTGCCGGAGGCGCCGAACCCGCTGAGCTTGGCGTCCGCAGGTCGCGCCGGCCCGCGGCTGGCGGCCGCGAACAATTTTCGTGGACTCAGGATGGCGGCGCCGAGCGCGGCGAGGGCGGACACGAAGGAACGGCGCGTAGGTTTCGAATTGAGTTTCATGTGTGGTCTCCGGTTGTCTTTGTTCTTACTTCGTCGGGGAAGCGACTTCGATGTGGCGGAAGCCGTCGCGCAAAGCGGCGTCAGCATCCGCAGGCGCTTCCTGATAGGATTTGCCGGCGGGAGGCCAAGCAAAAGCGGCGATTCCGGCGGTTAGAATCGCGACGAAAGCGGAGATGCTAGCGAGTCTGCGCAGGGGAGGGACGGGATCTTCACTCATTTATGTTCCTCCAGCGGAATTGTGCGCACTGTATCATCTCTCCGCTCTTGACACCAGCAGCGACGCGGACATTAATTCGATTCAATAAGAGAGAATGATGTGCAAAGCGCGTGAGCGTTGTTGAAAGGGCGCACAAGGAAGGAACAGGTAATGGGGACGGACATGGAACTCGCCGGGGAAGCGACAGGAGACGCAATGCCCCAAGTCCTCGCCGAAACAACTGCTGCCGTCCCGCTGCAGGCTCGCCTCACCACCGGCC
>CATPAM010000227.1 GCA_955651735.1 Candidatus Acidiferrales bacterium
GACACGCACTGATTGATTCGATATCTCTCGATGAGCTTGATTCACCAGAGTCGCGCGTAGGACTGCCCCTGAGAAGCATTGAAGGGCTTAGAATCGCAAACATCTTCGATAGACGTGAATGCCCGATCCCTCTGGGCAGAAGGCCGTTCCTGAAGTCGTGATGGACCCTATCGCGTCCCTTTCAGCTTGCACCCCTCCGGCCTTCGCCTTACAGTGAATCTCCGTAAATGAGCGTCTACTCCACTCGCCCCATCACTCTGACAAACTTGCAGACCTATCCGCTCTCCTCCCGCAAGAGCAAGGTCAACATCCGCGATTTCGCCAAGCCGTCCGCTGCCAATCCCTCGCTCTCCACATTCCTCGCCTCCCTTCCCAACTTCCTCGCCGCCGCCGATCTCCGCAATCTCCTCGCCGCCATGCACCAAGCCCGCAAGCAGCGCAAAGCCATTCTCTGGGGCATCGGCGGTCACGTCATCAAGGTTGGCCTCGGCCCTATCCTCATCGATCTCATGCGCCGCGGCTTCATCACCTCGCTCGCCATGAACGGCGCCGCGCTCGTTCATGATTTCGAAATCGCCCTCGCCGGCAACACTTCTGAAGACGTCGAAACCGGACTCGGCGTTGGCGCATTCGGCATGGCCGCGGAAACCGGCGAGTATCTGAACCAAATCGCAAAAATCGCCATGCGCGCCCGCCTCGGCTACGGCGAGGCCGCCGGCCAATTCCTCCACAACGCCGTGATCGACGTGCCCTACGCACCCTCCAGCGTCCTGGTCGCCGCATACAAACTCCGGGTTCCCGTCACCGTCCATCTCGCCATCGGCACCGATATCCCGCACATGCACCGTACCGCCGACGGCGCCGCTCTTGGCTCCGCCACGCATCTCGACTTCCGCCTCTTCTGCTCCCTGGTGCAACAAATGCACCCCGGCGGCATCTATTTAAATTGGGGCTCCGCCGTTCTGCTCCCGGAGGTGTTTCTGAAAGCCGTCTCCGTCGTGCGCAACCTTGGCGTTCCTCTTCGCCCCATCACCACCGCCAACTTCGACTTTATTCAGCACTACCGTCCGTTGCAGAATGTAGTGAGGCGTCCCACTGCATCCGCGCGTAGCCGCAAAGGACAGGAGTCGCGCGGCTACGCCATCACTGGCCATCACGAACTGCTCCTGCCTCTGGTAGCCGCCGCTCTAGTAAGCGGTTGGCGGCAAACGTCGCCACGCAAAAAGTTAAAGAATAAACTCGTGACCCTTTTCGACGACCAACCATCCGATGCCCCTGACCAGGGCCCTCCCGAACAGGACTCCTCGCTCCCCGCCGCGGCCGAACCTCTTCCAGCCGAAGATCCCAATTTCCGCCTCGCAGGCGATCCCATCAGCTACGCTGCCAGCACTCCCTGTTCCTACACCCCGCGTCCCGCTCTCCCGGAAGACCTGCGCATTTCCTGGTCCTGGACGCATTTCTGTGTCTTTATTCTCTTCGCCCTCTCCAGTTTCTTCCTCGTGCAGACCGCTCTGATCCTGTACTTCACCCCGCATCGCAGCATGTCTCCCAAGGATCTCGAGCGCTACCTGCTCAACAAGCCGCAGTTCCTGTTCGGCACCAACATCCTCTGGTACGCCGCGATCTTTCTATTTCTCTACGTGACCCTCGGCGTTCTGCGCGGCAAACCCTTCTGGCCTTCTCTCGGCTGGAAGAAACTGAAATCCAATCTCTCCGCTGGCAACGCAAATCCCTGGGCGTACTTCTTCTCTGGCTGCGGCCTGGCCATTTTCGTTTTCATCGTCAGCTCCCAGGTCCACACCGACGACAAGATGCCCATTCAAGAGGTCCTCAAAAACCGCAACAGCGCCATCCTGCTCATGGCCATGGCCGTTTTCGTCGCTCCCCTAGTCGAGGAAAC
The DNA here is from genome assembly GCA_955651735.1 of Candidatus Acidiferrales bacterium. Classification (GTDB taxonomy): domain Bacteria; phylum Acidobacteriota; class Terriglobia; order Acidiferrales; family UBA7541; genus Acidiferrum. Next base: position 1,901 of record CATPAM010000227.1, read on the forward strand.
CGTCTTCCGCGGCTATCTATACCCGCTGTTCGCAAAATCCTTCGGCATCCTTCCCGGCATCCTGCTCACCGGAGTCCTCTTCGGCTTGATGCACGGCTCGCAACTCGGCTGGACCTGGGGCATCGTCGGCCTGCTCATCCTGGTGGGCATCATCTTCACCTTCGCCCGCGCCCACACCGGCACCGTCGTCGCCAGCTTCCTGCTCCATCTCGGTTACAACTCCATGATCGCCGTCGCCACCATCGTCGGCACCCACGGCTTCACCCAAGTTCCCACCCACTGACGCATTCGTTTTCCCACACCGCCTCCGCTACAATGTATTTGCGGCTGGATTTTGGGGGTGGGAGCTTTAGCTCCGACATAAAGCCCGTCGCATTAATTGCCCTTTAGCGCCTGAGGAAAAGTCTTACCGCTTTTTTGTGCACTCTGCTATCGCCACGTAGCTATCCATGGAGAGCAAAACCGCCGCAATGTACGTAGCCCAACCCATCGAATGGACCGATCGCGGAGTAATCATGCTCGACCAGCGCCGCCTACCCGCCGAGGAAATCTCCCACACCTACACCGACTATCGCGAAGTAGCCCGCGCCATACGCGAAATGGTTATCCGCGGCGCTCCCGCCATCGGTGTAGCCGCAGCCATGGGCGTGGCCCTGGGCGTTCTGCATTCCCCGGCAAAATCCATTGAAGAATTGCGCACGGAATTCCCGCAAATCTGCGACCTCATCGCCAAAACGCGTCCCACCGCCGTCGATCTCTTCTGGGCGCTCGAACGCATGAAAGCGCGCTTCGCTGAACTCACTGTGCAATCTTCCGATCTAAACAAAATCAAACAAGCCCTGGTCACCGAAGCCCAGCAAGTCCATCTAGAAAAGAAAGCCACCGACGAAGCCATCGGCCGCTACGGCGCCGAATTCATGCCGCGCGAAGGTCAAGTGATGACGCAGTGCAATGCCGGCGCGCTTGCCACCGGCGGAATCGGCACGGCCCTCGGCGTAATTCGCGTCGCATTCGAACAGGGAAAAAAAATCCACGTCTTGGTCCCGGAAACGCGTCCCTATCTCCAAGGCGCGCGCCTCACCGCCTGGGAGCTGCACCGCGGCGGCATTCCTCTAACGCTCATCACCGACAATATGGTCGGGCATTTCCTGAAGACTGGAAAAGTGGGCGCCATCGTGACCGGAGCCGACCGCATCGCCGCCAACGGCGATACCGCCAACAAAATCGGCACCTATCAAATCGCCGTCCTCGCCAAAGAAAACAATGTGCCCTTCTACATCGCCGCGCCGATCTCCACCTTCGATCTTTCCATTCCCAAC
>CATPAM010000228.1 GCA_955651735.1 Candidatus Acidiferrales bacterium
GTCTATGCCGTAACGCCGGGTGTCACTCCCGGCCTGGGCACATCGTTGTACATCAAGAAAGGCAGCTCTTACTTTGTGGTTCATGTTTACGGCTTCCCCGACCAGACCAAAGCCATGGCCATGGAGAAAACGCTTGCCCTACAGGCCTGTTCTAACCTGTGAATGTGCCTGGAATCATTCCCGTGACTCTGGGGAAACCTCCTTAAGACAGAAAGCTACCTATGCTGACTTCACATGCCTGATTAGTCAGGAAACCGGATAAGTCCCGTCCTAGAACTCTACATCGCCGGCAGCATTAATCAGGCATGTCAGCCAAAGCAGCACGGCTTTGTAGACGTTCGAGCTATAATCTGGAAATAGAACACGGAAGTTTGATGGGCTCAATAATGGTCCTCATCGAAGCCGACAAGACTCAACGACTCAAGCTGCTTGGTGAGGACACTTGTTACCTACTGTCGCCTTGAACAGACGACTATCGATAACCGGCAGTATGCTCTGGACAAGTGGATTTATCCCTTCCTCGGGGAACGGCAGCTCGGGGAAGTCAACAATAGGGCGCTAAAGGAGCTAGTCGAAAGAATGGCCGAAACACTCTCAGCCTCATCCGTTCGGGATTACGCCAACATCGTCAAAGCCATAGTGGCTTCGGCGATCGACGAAAATGGCGAGCAGCTTTTCCCGCGGAAATGGAACGAGGAGTTTATCGACGCCCCGCTTATCGCGGAGCAGAATCAGCCATCTACGACTTCGGAAGGAATGACGCAAATCCTAGAGAAGGCCGCGGGACAATATCTTGTCCTCTATGCTCTTCTCGCTGGATGTGGGCCGCTACGAGCTGGCGAAGCTCTCGGGCTAGAAATTGACAAGCACATTTCTCCCGACTTCCGGACGCTCTACATCCGACAGAAAGCCAAGCGTGGGCTAATTCAACCCTACCTTAAGACGAAAGCCGGAGAGCGCGAAGTGGATCTCTGCTCCGCCCTGGCAAAGATGCTTCGGGACTTCGTCGGTAATCGAAAGGATGGACTTCTCTTCCGTACGTCAACAGGCGCCCAGCTCTTGCAGACGAACACGCTGCGGAACAGCCTGCACCCGATTCTTGAACAACTTGAGCATATCAAAGGTGGATTCAATATCTTTCGCCGTTACAGAATCACGCATTTGCAGAAGAAGGACTGCCCTGTGGCACTTCGGCACTTCTGGTCCGGCCATGCGTCGCCCCATGTGTCTGAGCGTTACACCAAACTGCGCGAGGAGCGTGAGTACCGTTTGGAATGGGCAGAGAGATTAGGGCTCGGGTTCGATTTATCACGCTCAATTGGGCAACTTGGGCAACTTCGCATCGTCCCGAAAGTCGCCTAAGTTGTTGAAAAGATGGTGGACGAGAGGGGATTCGAACCCCCGGCCTCCTCGTTGCGAACGAGGCGCTCTCCCAGCTGAGCTACTCGCCCACGAGCAGCAGAGAAATTTTAGCAAACGTGGAGAGGGAAGCCAAACGAGTTTGCGAGCCAGCAAGCACAAATCAACACACGCTAATGGGTCTCCAGCCTGAATGGATGCGAACAAGTGGACGTTGAGATTCTTCGGAATCCTCATCGGACTCGGACGCCCGAAGAATGACATGTTGTCGATAGACGAGCCTCGTGAAAGCGGCGGCCCTTCGAGGCTCAGGATAAAGAAGACCGCCGCACTCCAAAGAAGAGAGGGCGCAATTCTCGCCCTCTGTACGTTCCGGATCCGTGCAATTTCTTTTAGGGTTGGTCGGGGGTGATGCCGGCGCGCTGGGCTACGATCTTGCGGGCGTTCTCGTAGAGGGCGCGGGCTTGGGGGATGGCTTCCACCGCTTTTTGGACTTGCGGATCGGCCTCGAGTTGGACCTTGGTGCCTTCCTGCTCGCCGAAGGTGGAGAGGAAGACTTCCTGCTTGATCTTGCGCTTGATCCAGTCAAGATTTTCGCTGATTTCTGGCTCGGTGTAGCGCACGTCGTGCTTGCTCATATAGGTGCGCAGGTCGCGCAGTACGGAGTCGTCGACTTCAAAGCTCTTGGTGATCGTGGGACGGGTGCCGAGGTAGAAGCGCGTGAAGCCTCCCACACCCTGGTTGGAGTAGAAGAAAACGTCGGAGCGCAGCAGGGTTTCTTCGAACTTGGTGAGCTTGGGCGCGGGGACGTTGATGTCCGGCGTGATGCCGCCGCCGCCGGTCACCTGGCGGCCGCTGTCGGTGAGCTTGACCTCGCTGGGATGATCGGGAATTTTGCGCTCGTAGTGATATTCGTAGAGCGAGACGGATTTGTAGTCGCGCTGGATGAGGCGGCCGCTGGGGGTGTAGTAGCGCGCGGTGGTGAGCGCGAGGCCGGTGTTTTCACTGAGCGGCGTGACGGTTTGCACCAGGCCCTTGCCGAAGGTGGTTTCGCCGACGATGAGGCCTCGATCGTGGTCTTGCACGGCGCCGGAGACGATTTCGGTGGCGGAGGCGGAATTGCCGTTGACGAGAATTACGAGCGGGACGCTGTCGCCCTGATTGCCGCGAATGGCGTAATAGCGGCGCTCGGTGGAGGCGCGGCCGTGGTGCGAGACGATGAGCTGATTTTTATCGAGGAACATGTCGCCGACGGCCACGGCTTCGTTGAGCAGGCCGCCGGGATTGCCGCGCATGTCGAGAATCAGGCCGTCCAGCGAGGCCGCGTTGAGTTGCTTGAGCGCATCAGCGATTTCGCGGTCGGTAGTTTCGTTGAAACCAGAAAGGCGAACGTAGCCGATGCCGGGCCGCAGCAGGAAGGCGATATCCACGGAATGACGGGGGATTTCGTCGCGGATGACGGTGAAAACCAACGGTTCCGCGTAGCCTTCACGCGAAATGGTGATTTTGACGACGGTTCCCTTGGCGCCCTTGAGCATGTCCGCAACATCGCTGGTGGTGAGGCCATCGGTGGACTTGTCGTCCACCTTCATGATGACGTCACCGGGGCGAATGCCAGCGTTATAGGCAGGTGCGCCGACGTAAGGAGCCATGACCACGGTGTGGTTCTCACGGGGGGCCACGATCATGCCCACGCCGTAGTACTTGCCGCGCTGATCTTCGCGGAGGAGAGCGAATTGGCGGGCGTCAAAGAAATTGGAATGCGGGTCGAGCATGCGGAGCATACCGGGGATAGCGCCCTGGTAGACGGCCTTGTCGACATCGACGGGCTCGGCGTAGTTGGCCTGCACGACGTCCAGAACGCGGGTAAAGTCGCGGACGGAGGTCTGGAAATCGTCCGTAGAGGCCGTGGTGGCCCGGACATTGGGCCCGTAAATGCCGCCCAAGACTGCAGATACAAGTAATACTGCGACTACAAGGAAAACCCCGCGACGCTCTGGTCTCATCCCACCCTCGCGTGATTCGCTGACTTAAGAATTATAGCACAGCGCGTACCGGCGTTTGACACTTCCGAACGCCCTTCTCTATGATGCCAACGGAGCCTTCTTCGGTCGCTCAGAATCATGCTTAGCATCCCACACATGATCGTGGTGTTCGTGATTGTGCTGGTCGTTTTTGGTCCGCAAAAGCTGCCGGAACTTGCGCGGGGGCTTGGCAAGCTGATGGCCGAGTTTCGCAAGGCTTCCACGGATTTCAAGTCCGCCTTTGAAGAGGAGATGCGCGACCTGGAGCGGCAGGCGCGGGAGACCGAACGGCGCAAGGCTGAGGCGGCGTCGGCATCGGCCGCTGCGGCTGCGCAGACGCAACCGGCAACGCTGGCTACGCCCTCAGGTGCTGAGACGCAGGCGGGTGGCGGGGAGGTAGCAGCGGGGGGCGCAACGGAAGCTGGGATTACGGAAGCCGGCGCAGGGCCGGTGGTCGCTCCAGTGACAGAAGGGAATGTGGCGCGCGAAACGGAGATGGAGGCGCCGAGCGCCGAGCAGGCTGCTGGCAACGGTTCCGCAACCCCTGAGGCGCAGGCGAAGGCGCAAAAAGCGGATAACTGAGGCGAAAGACTAATCCTGAAAACCTCAAAATGGCGACGAGCGAGCACCCCAAAGACGCAGCCGAAACCGGCGGGCAGATGACGTTTTTTGAGCATTTGGTCGAACTGCGCAAGCGGATCATCAATTCGCTGATTGCGATTGCGATCGGCGCGTTTGTGGGCGTGTACGTCGCGAAGTACATCATCAACTACGTTACGCACCCGATGCTGAAGGCGCTTTCCGATGCGCATCTGGAACCGAAGCTGATTTACACGCATCCGGCGGGATTTTTTAATTTGATCATCACGCTGGGGATTTACATCGGGATTGTACTGGCGTCGCCGGTAGTGCTCTATCAGATTTGGCTTTTTGTGGCGCCGGCGCTTTACAAGCACGAGCGCAGCGCGATTACCGGATTTCTGTTTTCCACGGTGTTTTTATTCCTGGGCGGAATTGCGTTCGGATATTTTGTGACGCTGCCTTACATTTTGAAGTTTTTGGTGAGCTTCCAAGGGCCGGTGGTGCCGATGATCAGCATCAATGAGTATTTTGATCTGACGCTGCAGAAAATACTGCAGCTGTAGATATAATTTGACCACCAAAAAATAATATTATTTTTGTCGCTGTTCGGGATTGTGACGCCAAAATTCCTGTGGAAGAACATTCGCTACGCGATTCTGATTATCGCGATTGTGGCGGCGGTGATCACGCCGACGCCGGATGCGATGACCATGCTGATTTTCATGGCGCCGATGATCGGGCTGTATTTTGTGGGCATTGCGGTATCGGCCATGGTGGTGCGCAAAAAGGAGCGGCAGCTGGCCGCGGCAGCGGAGGCGCGCTGAATGAGTTTTCAGACGAGGTTGGCGACGCTGGCGTTGTGTGCATCGGCAGTGGCTGGATGCGGGGCGAAGGCTGACGGCGATGGCGCTGCGCCGGTGAGCACGGCGCCCGCGGCGGCTTCGTCTCCGCAAACTGGGGCGCTGCGAGCTGGAGATGAGGCTCTTCCCGCGGAGCAGACTGGCGGGTTTGACGGCAAGCGGGCGTTTGCGCACGCTGCGAGGCAGGTGGGATTTGGGCCGCGGCCTTCGGGTTCGGCGGCGATTGTTCAACTGCAGGAGTACATCCAGTCGGAGTTGACGGGCTACGGCTGCAAGGTGGAGACGGACTCGTTTTCAGCGGATACGCCCGTGGGGCGGCTGCCGATGAAAAATATTGTGGCCAAGATTCCTGGCGACCAGCCGGGGATCATTATGCTGGCCACGCATTATGATACGAAGCTGTTGCCGAATTTTGTCGGGGCGGATGATGGCGGATCGTCCACCGGAGTCATGCTCGAGCTTGCGCGGCTGCTTTGCGCTAAGCGTGGCGCTTACCAGGTGTGGATCACATTTTTTGACGGCGAAGAAGCCATGAAGGAGTGGAGTGACACGGATAGCCGTTA
>CATPAM010000229.1 GCA_955651735.1 Candidatus Acidiferrales bacterium
CCGGCGGCCATGCTGCGCTTGATGACCATGACGGTGCGCGCTTTGTCGACGTCGAGGATGGGCATGCCGAAGATGGGGCTGCTAGCGTCGGTGCGCGCGGCGGGATTGGTGACATCGTTCGCGCCGATGACCAGCGCGACGTCGGTTTGCGCCATGTCGCCGTTGACGGCGTCCATGTCCAGCAGCTTGTCGTAGGGGATGTCGGCTTCGGCGAGCAGCACGTTCATGTGCCCAGGCATGCGACCGGCGACGGGGTGAATGCCGAAGGTGACATCGACGCCGCGCTTGGTGAGCGCGTCGAAAAGTTCGCGCACTTTGTGCTGCGCTTGCGCCACGGCCATGCCGTAGCCGGGAACGATCACCACTTTGTTGGCGGCGGCAAGAATCGCGGCGGCTTCTTCCGCGGTGGCGCTTTTGACGGGGCGCTGCTCCTGCACGCCTGTGGCGGCGGCGTGAATTTGTCCGAAGCCGCCGAACAGCACGTTGGTGAACGAACGGTTCATGGCTTTGGACATGATGACCGACAGAATAAAGCCGCTCGAGCCATCGAGCGCGCCGGCGACGATTAGCAGCTTGCTGTTCAGCACGAAGCCCATCGCTGCTGCGGAAAGTCCGGCGTAGGAGTTCAACAGCGAAATCACCGTGGGCATGTCCGCGCCGCCGATGGGAATGACCAGCATCACTCCGAAGATCAGCGGAATGATGATCATGGCGGGAAACAGTTTGATTTGTTCCGGGTGCATGGCGAGAACTGCGGCGATGGCCACGGCCAGGGCCAGCATGCCGAGGTTGACGAAGTTCTGTCCTTTATAGGTGATGGGGCGCTGCGGCAAAATTTCCTGCAGCTTGCCGGCGGCCATCAAGCTGCCGGTGAAGGTGAGCGAGCCGAGAATCACTTCCATGGAGAGCACGGCCATCAGGAAAGGCGAAATGTTGGGGGCGCGAAGATAGAACTCCGAGGTGCCGACGAGCGTGACGCACAGCGCGCCGAAAGCGTGGCTGAGCGCGGTCCGCTGCGGCACGGCGGTCATGGCGACTTTGCCGAGCGGCACGCCAAGGATGCAACCGAGCACCAAGCCGATGGCCACCAGCTTGTAATCGATGATGCCGCGATAGAGCAGCGTGCCGCCGATGGCCAGAGCCATGCCCAGTTCACCGGCCCACACGCCGTGGCGCGCGGTGGTGGGCGAGCTCAGCCACTTCAGCGACAAAATGAAGAGCACAGTGGCAATGAGGTAGGTGATCTCGATGAAGGTTTCCGTGGGCATTATGGTCTCTTCGGCCCGCTGGATTTGAACATGCGCAGCATGCGGTCCGTGATGAGGAAGCCGCCGACGATGTTGCTGGTGGCGGCGACGATGGCGATGGTGCCGAGAATCGCGGCGAGCTGGCTCTTGTGTTCGCCGGCCAGAATGATGGCGCCCACCACGGCGATGGCGTCCAGCGCGTTGGTGAGGGACATCAGCGGGGTGTGCAACAGCGGGGAAACGCGGCGAATGACTTCAAATCCAATGAAGGCGGCGAGCATGAAAACGTAGAGGCTGGTGATGAGGTCCAGCTTCATCGATGGCTCCTCCTGCGACTCAGAAAAAAGGAAGGAGCCCGCCTCAGAAGGCGGGCGCTACAACTGCATGCGCGTAGCTTCATTTATGTCCCTCCCTTGGTGGCCAGCATGGGCAGCTTAAAAAATTCGCGGAGGCGAGCATTGACCACTTCGCCGGATTGCGTGAGCAGCGTGTCGCGAATGATTTCATCGGCGGTGTTGAGTTGCAGCTTGCCGTCTTTGACGAGGTGGACAAGGAAGGCGGTGAGGTTGCGCGCGTACATTTGACTCGCGTGATAGGGCACGGTGCTGGCCAGATTGAACCAGCCGATGATGGTGATGCCGTTGACGCTGATTTTTTCTCCGGCCTTGGTGAGCTCACAGTTGCCGCCGCGCTCCGAAGCAAGGTCGACGATTACGGAACCCGGGGCCATGCCCGCGACCATTTCCTTGGTGACCAGCACCGGCGCGGTCTTGCCAGGGATGACGGCGGTGGTAATGACCACATCGCTTTCGGCGACAACTTTGCCGAGCAACTCGCGCTGGCGGCGATAAAAATCTTCGCCTTGCGCGCGCGCGTAGCCGCGTTCGTCCTGCGCATCTTTGGCTTCGATGGCCAGCTCGACGAAGCGGCCGCCGAGGCTCTGCACTTGTTCCTTGACCGCGGGACGCAAGTCATACGCGGAAACGACCGCGCCCAAGCGGCGCGCGGTGGCAATGGCTTGCAATCCCGCGACGCCGCAGCCGATGATCAGCACGCGCGCGGGAGTGATGGTGCCCGCCGCGGTGGTGAGCATGGGAAAAATTTTCGGCAGCGTGTCCGCGGCAATGAGCACCGCTTTGTATCCGGAAATGGTAGCCATGGAGGAGAGCGCGTCCATGCTTTGCGCGCGCGTGGTGCGCGGCATCAGTTCGACGGAGAAAGAGGTGACACCTTTGGCGGCGATTTCGGTGATGGTTTCTACCGAGCCGAGCGGGCGAAGAAAACCGACGAGCACCTGGTCGCGATGAAACAGCGGAAGATCGGCTTTGCCGGTGCGATCGTTCGAGCCGTAGCAAAGAACTTGCGTGATGATGTCGGCAGCGCGAAAAACTTCCGCGCGGTCGGGGAGGATTTTCGCGCCCTTGGCAACATAATCGGCGTCCGGATAACCCGCTTCGACCCCCGCGCCAGCTTCGAGGACCACCTGGAGTCCGGCCTTGGCCAGCGTGGGCAGCACCGCGGGCACAATCGCAACGCGCCGCTCCCCCGGAAACGTTTCGCGGGGCACACCGACAATCATGAGGCTCCCTCCACTGAGGTGGGCCCCGGGGATGTAGGGCTGAAATTGGAGAGCAGAGGTGAGGCCATTGGTGATTGGTTAGCCGCTGGTTCAGGCATTGGCATTAGGCAAGAGTCAAAAACACAACTTCAAAGAATACACGGAGTGCCAAAGGATGTCAGTCGTTCCTTGTTTAGGAGAGTCTCCTTGAAACAGTGCGATTCGATTTGGATATTTCCGAACGTCGAGCCACTAGAGCTCATCTTGTGCTAAGCCACATTGGCGCCTGAGTTCTGTGATGCAGGTCACGCGTAGTTGGTTGAGGGCCACAGAGGCGGATGCTATCCTGCTGAGTATGCCGGACCCGGTCATTTCCGCCCCGGAAACGGCGCCTGCCGCGCCAGCGGAACACTCGCGCCGCCAGTTGGAAGCGTTGCTGGAAGTCAGCGAAGCGATTGCGCAGCAACGGGATCTGCCTGCGTTGTTTCACGATTTGGCGACGCGGCTGCATTCGGTGGTCGACTTCGATTTTCTTACCTTGATCCTGCACGATGCCGTGCGAAACGTGATGCGGCTGCACATATTGGAGACGGAGCACCCGACAGACGCGCCGATCGGGAAGGACCTTCCGGTGGAAGGGCATCCATCGGGATGGGTGTGGCAGAAACAAGAGCCGTTTGTGGTGAGCGACACGCAGGAAGAGACTCGATATCCCGAGTACATGGCGGTGCTGCGAGAGAAGGGCGTACGAGCGTTCGCGCTGGTGCCGCTGACGACAGCGCAGCGGCGGGTGGGAGCGATGGGATTTGGGCGCATGGTGCCGGACGCGGTGCTGGAGCTGCCATTCATGCAGCGGGTGGCGAGCCAGGTAGCAGTGGCGGTGGACAACGCGCTGAACCTGGAGTCATCGCAAGCGTACCAGAGGCAATTGGCGAGGGAACGCGACCGGCTACGCGTGTTGCTGGACCTGAATAATGTGCTGGTGACGAGCCGGGAGCTGCCGGAACTCTTCCGGGGAATTGTCTCGACGCTGCAGCGCGTGATTCGTCACGACTATACGAGCCTGGCGCTGCTAGATCCGATGACGGGTTTGCTGAAGATCTATGCGCTGGATTTCCCCGGACATCAGGGGTTTTTTAAGTCGGAGACGGTGGTTCCCCGTGATTCCTCTCCGGCGGGCCGTGCGATTGCGCAGGGCAAGACACTGGTGGCCAGCAGGGCGGAGCTGGACGAGTATCAAAGCGAAATCGTGCGTCAACTGCGCGCGGAGGGAATAGAGACGATCTGCTGCATTCCGTTAACCAACCGGGCACGGACGTTTGGAACGCTGAACCTAGCTAGCCGCAGCGCGGACGGGTTCAGCGCAGCGGATATTGAGTTTGTGCAGCAGGTGGCGGCGCAGATTGCGATTGCCGTGGAAAATGCGCTGGCGTTCAAAGAAATTGATGTGCTGAAGGACAAGTTGGCGGTGGAGAAGCTGTATCTCGAGGAAGAGATTCGCACGGAATTTAATTTCGAGGAAATCATAGGAGAGAGCGCGTCCCTGAAAAGGGCGTTGGCACAAGTGGAGCTGGTGGCCCCGGCGGGGACGACGGTGCTGATTCTGGGGGACACCGGAACGGGCAAGGAATTGATTGCGCGCGCGATTCATAACTTGAGCCCACGCCGGGAACGCACTTTCGTGAAGATCAATTGCGCCGCGATTCCCGCTGGTCTGCTGGAATCCGAGTTGTTCGGGCATGAACGTGGGGCGTTCACGGGGGCCGTGAACCAGAAACTTGGACGCTTTGAGCTGGCGGATCGCGGGACGCTGTTTTTGGATGAAGTGGGGGACATTC
>CATPAM010000230.1 GCA_955651735.1 Candidatus Acidiferrales bacterium
CGTAGATCAGAAAAATCGACAGTGTTAGTGCTGCAAATTTTTTCATCGCCTCTCTCTTTGAAACAAGATTCGACCCAATACCGGTGAGTTTGCGAACCACTCTGCCGCTGAAAGATAGTTGCCCCGTCTTACTGTTGCGTCAAACGAATGTGAATATCCTGTAACAATCGACAGGACCCCACTCTAATTCGTTGATGGATTTGAAGTTACGAAGATTACAATTCGTTCGCGGCTTCACCAACAGGCAAGAGGATAGGGATTCCGGTTCGCTCCGAACCAGACCAGTCCCCCGGACTGTTCCGGTACACCGCAACGCACTCCCGGTTCCCCCGACAACTTCCCTGGCACTCAGAATGGACTAGCGTCACTTCGGCGCTCAAATGGTATAAGCTCCCCCGACTTTCCGTCAAGCCACCCCTCCATTTTTCCACCGCCGCGCGCATCGCGCCCATTCTGCGCTAGACTCTCCGCCCGGAGGTCCGCGCATGCTCCGCCAAATTCCCAGTCTTCCGCATCGCGCTTCGCCGCGCTCGTCGTTTCTCCGGCTCGCCGCGTCGCTCCTGGCTCTTTCTTGCCTGCCCGTCGACGCGCAAGACACTACCCTCTCCTCCCAAAAGCGGGCCCAAATCGAAAAAGCCGTTTCCGCTTTCATGACCGCCAACAGCGTTCCCGGCATTTCCGTCGCGGTCCTCCAAAACGGCCAGCCCGTCTGGTCCGCTGGCTTCGGCATGTCCGACCTTGAAGACTCCGCCCCCGCAACCTCCTACACGCTCTACCGCCTCGGCTCCATCTCCAAGGCCATCACCGCCGTCGCCATCCTGCAGCTCTACGAGCGCGGCAAGCTCGACCTCGACGTCCCCGTCCAAAAATATTGCCCCGCCGTCCCCCAAAAAGATTCGCCCATCACCTCGCGCCAACTCCTCGCCCACCTCAGCGGGATTCGCCACTACAACGAAAACGGCAAGGGCGACGTCCCCGACGACAGCGCTCGCCACTTCGCCTCCATGGAAGAATCCTTGCAGCTCTTCTCCTCCGACCCGCTCGTCGCCAAGCCCGGCACGCAATTCCACTATTCCACGTACGGCTACACCCTTCTCGGCTGCGTTCTTGAAGGCGCCGCCTCGCAAAAATACGGCGACTTCGTCCGCGAAAACGTGTTTCGTCCCGCCGGCATGGAACACACGCAAGCCGACGACTTCTTCGCCATCGTTCCCCATCGCACTCGCTGGTATCATCGCGACAAAACCGGTGCCGTCCGCAACGCTGGCGTCCTCGACTCCAGCTACAAAATTCCCGGCGGCGGCCTAATCTCCTCTGCCGACGACATGGCCAATTTCGAAGCCGCCATTCTCGCCGACAAGCTCCTGAAGCGCAGCACGCGAGATCTCATGTGGACCGTCGCGCAACCCACCGAAGGCAAGCCCAGCCACTATGCTTTGGGATGGTTCATCGCCGACAAATTTGGCGTCCACACCGCGGGCCATTCCGGCGGCCAACAAGGCACCGATACCGACTTCGTCATCGCCACGGACCACAGCCTAGGCGTAGTAGTGCTAGCCAACATGGACAACGTCAACACCACCGCCCTCGCCGAATCCCTGCTCAAAATCATCTTAGACGTCGCCGACAAGAATTAGCGATGCGTTTCTCCAGGCCGCAGCAGACAGGAGCTCTCCGAAGACAACCATATTCAACCCGCTGACGGCTAAACGAGTTCCAGCAAGACGTCAATTCACATCAGGAGGCTCGTCGTATGTCTTGTTCCGCCAGAAATAGCATCACGTTGCTCGTTGCTTCGTTGTGTCTTCTGCTTTCCGGCTCCGCTGCTTTCGCCCAAGAGATGCCCAGCGACTACCAGGAGGTTCTGAAATACGTTGATCGAAAGGGCGACTTCAAAGCTGGCGTGCTGAAGATCAACATCCCGCGTAGTGATTTGAAGATGACGATCCAGGGCGTCTCCACGCCTACGCCCTTTGGTTTCGGCGGCTGGCTTGCTCTCACTAAGGCCACTGATGGAAGCGATGTGATGATGGGCGACCTTGTGCTTCTCCAGGAAGAAGTGAATCCGGTGATGTCCGCGCTCCTCGACAACGGAATCGATGTGACCGCGCTGCACAACCATTTTTTTGGGACGAACCGCGCGTCTATTACATGCATGTTCATGGCATGGGAAAAACGGCGGATCTGGCACATCGCGCCAAGCCTGCTTTGGATTTAATCGGTCACGTAGCGCCTGCGGCTCCGAAATCCTTCCCTGCGGGTGGCACGGCCCTGGATTCCGCTAAGCTGGCCAAAATCGTCGGGCATGAAGGCGAGCAGTCCGGCGCGGTCTACAAGATCACCGTCGGTCGCGACGACCTCGCCATGAAAGAGCACGGCGCCACCATAAACGCCCGCATGGGTTTGAATACCTGGGCCGCGTTCGTCGGCACGCAAGAGGATGCCGTCGTCGCTGGCGACATCGCCATGCTAGAAAACGAAGTACCCCCGGTTTCGAAGGCGCTTCGCAAAAACGGTATCGACGTCGTGGCCATTCACCACCATATGACCGAGGAACGCCCGGTAGTGATCTTCCTTCATTACTGGGGCCGAGGCTCGGCCGAAAAGCTGGCAGCCGCGTTCAAGTCCGCTCTCGACGAGTTGGGTAAGGGCGCTCTCGCTCATGGAACCGGGCTCTAGGCGAATTTCCTTTGACCGACAACATGAGGTAACAAGAACGACCTTCCTTGCCGGCGGTTTTTGAGTGAAGTTCTGTGGGGCGAGCAGGTCGGCCTGTTGCCGGTGGACGATCGCTGCTTCACGATCTATTTCGCGCAACTTCCACTGGCCAGATTTGACAGCGAGAAATTGCAGGTGACGCCATTGCCGAAGACCGCAGGCTTCGATACCGTGGCCCTGGTGGAACAGGACCAGAAAGTGTCAGGGATGTGCCCGGTCTAAAATGTCAGGGATCTCCCCGGCCGCACACTTCCTTCCCAACCTTCCGCCGTCCAGATGCACGCCTTCCGCATCCCGAAGGGGTCTACGGGATGCCCCGGGGTGGGGTGCCTCGCCATCGTTTACCCGGAGTTTCAAGGGGCCAGTTCCCGTTATCCTTTCCGCCACGCCAGTACCGCGCGCCTATTGCGCCAAGCTCCCTTACTCGCCAACATTGCCAGGACGCACCGAATCGCTTTTTTGTGCGCTGCCCGTCTCTCAATTCGCCAGGTGGAAACAGCAATGGCAACCATCAACCGGCAAGAACTCGATCGTCTCGAACGCCGCGAACTTCAGCTCACCATCATGGCCGCCGTCTTCGTCTTTGTGCTCGCCAGCGGCCTGGCCGTCTTCATGTACCCGCTCGTCTTTGTCCACCCCGACATCGCCAACAGGTGGACTCTCCGCGTCGCCTTTTTCGGCTTCTGCGCGCTCACCCTTCTCTTCATCGGCTACTTGCTCGAGCGCCAAAGCACGGTCCGCAAGCTCAAGCAGCAAATTCTCGAAGAGCTCGAGCGCAATATCGAGCTGCGCCTGCAAGCCAGCGCCGACCTGCTCCAGACCATGCCGGACATCAACCATTTCTGGGATCGCCTCACCATGGAATACCGCCGCGCCATGACCATGCAGAAGAATCTCACTCTGCTGCTCGTCCGCGCCAAGCTCGGCGCCGCCTCCAACGCCGGCGACAACGCCTCCGCCCTCGGCGACGCCGCCAAAGCCATGTCCCGCAAGCTGCGCCCCACCGACTCCATTTATCACCTCGCTCCCGATCTTTTCGGCCTGGTTCTCCCCGAAACCGATACGCTCAACGCCAAGCGCATCGCCGTCCGTTTGCAGGAAGAGCTGCAAAGCGTCCGCGCCAAACACGGCGGCACCTTCGACACCAGCATCCACAATTATCCCGAACACGTGCAAAGCTCCCACGAACTGGAAGACATCGTGAAGTCCATGCTCCCAGTAAAAGAGGAATACCCCGCTACCGCTAGCGTTCCCGTCCCGGCGAAAGCGTAGCAATGGGTTTGTGCTGGCCGCCTTCTGAGGCGGCCGATTTTGACGTGAAGGAACTGTGGCTCAGGCCTGCCTTTTAGGCCTGAGGCTTGTCCCGATGTAAAATGTAGCGGCCGCGGATCTTCGCGGGCGCTTTTGATTTGAAATTTGGGAGGAGAAAACTAAGCTAGTGCTTGCTGTAAATCAGCGATGAGATCTTCGGCATCCTCGATGCCAATAGACACGCGCACCATCCCCGGAGTCACGCCGCCGCGCGCCAATTCTTCTTCACTCATGTTGTAGTGCGAAGTATACGCCGGCAAAACCACCAACGACTCCACGCCGCCAAGGCTCGCTGCCAGCAAAAATAATTGCACGCGGTCACAAACGCGCCGCGCTGCCGGCAAGCCGCCCTTTAAATCAAACGCGAGCATGGAGCCAAATCCGCGCATTTGCTTCTTCGCCAATTTGTGATCCGGATGCGAAGGGAGCCCAGGATAAAAAACGCGCGCCACTTTCGCATGCTTCTCCAGGAATTTCGCGACCGATATCGCGTTCTCGCATTGTTTCTGAACGCGCAGCCCCAGCGTCTTGATTCCGCGATTCAGCAAATACGCCGCTTCCGGATCCATGGAGCCGCCCAGATAAATCACCATGTGCTGCACGCGCTCCATCCATTTTTTATTTCCCACGGCCACGCCCGCGATCACATCGGAGTGGCCGGCCAGCGCTTTTGTGGCGCTGTGCACCACCATGTCGTAGCCGAGTTTGATGGGTTGTTGCAGAACAGGAGTGGCGAACGTGTTGTCGATGATGGAAATCAGTTTGTGCTTCTTCGCGAATTGCGCAGCTTTCTCGACATCCACCAGGCGCACGGTGGGATTCGTTGGACTTTCCACGTACAAAACGCGCGTGCCCGAATTCACCAAATTTTCGATCCCGGCAAGATCGGTCCCGACGTGATGGACTTTGATTCCCAGGTCGGCGAACACATCGCGCATCAGGCGATAGGTTCCGCCGTAGAGTTGCGCGGTGGAAATTAATTCGTCGCCGCATTTTAGCGCGCCCAACAGCGCGCTCGAGCGCCGCATGCGCTTTCAGGACTGAATTCTCCGCTGCGCTTTTCAGCTCGAGACCGGACGTCGTGATCGCAGTGCGATCCGCCGGCGCCAGCGTCAAGAGATCGTGC
>CATPAM010000231.1 GCA_955651735.1 Candidatus Acidiferrales bacterium
GTGCAGATCACTCGAATCATGCCGACCGATTCGCTGCGTCAGGGCATCATTACTCTTAGCGGAGTGCAATATAACTTGGCGAGCTCCACGGCTTGCGGGGCGAGTGGTAATTCTGCTTGCGATCCACGGGGAATTGGAATTAGCCCGACGATCAAACAACTATGGGGAATGATGCCCGAGGGGCACGATCCGACAGTCACTGGCGCTGACGGCGTGAATACGATTGGTTTGCGCACGAACGTCGCGGCTCCGCTCAAGGACGATAGCGTTGCGTTCCGCCTGGACCACAACTTCTCAGAAAAAATTAAATTTTTCGGACACTACTTATACCACCGGGATTTGACGCCGAACGCCAATGGCAGCGCCTCAGGTCAGATTGATTTTCGGAGCGCTACCGCCATCAACAGCAGTGCGTCCAACCTTCGCGGAGATGGATTCACCGCGGGCCTGGAGTGGCAGGTCAGCAACAACCTGGTGAATAGCTTCCGGGCCGGATGGATTCGCAGCCGGCAGGATTTCGTAGTGATTCGTCCGAGCTCATCCGCCGCACAACTAAACTTGACAGGTACAGACTCCCCGCTTGGCCCGGTTGCCTTGGCGCCGGGTCTCGGGGCAACCGGGTTCATAGACACGATCGTCGACGTGGACACGCAGCGTGCGCGCCACCAGGCGATTTACGCCAGCAATAAGCAGTATGCGGATACGTTGAGCTGGATCAAAGGCAAACACACCATCGTGACCGGCGGAGACATTCGCTGGCTGCCTACCATCCATGACCGCGATGATAAAGTGATTGGTTCCTTGAACTCGCTGGTGGCCACGCTCGACGCGGACGTCAGCGGAAGCCTGAGTATTCCAGCCGCGAACAGGCCGCCGGGACTCTCTTCCTCCGACGCCCTGAAGTGGGACCGTTTCTACGCCGCGTCACTCGGGCTGATCGATACCGTCGGCATCCTAGCCGTTCGCGACGGCAATTTGCAGCCGAAACCCCTGGGCGCGACTCTCGTGGCTCATGCCACGCTACGTTCTTACAACTTCTTTGGGCAGGATACCTGGAGGATTAAGCCCTCTTTCACGTTGACGTATGGCTTGGCCTACGGGTGGCAAACGACGCCGCACGAACTGCACGGGCAGCAAACCTTGATCGCCAACCATGACAACGGCGACCAGATTCTAAATGGCTTCGATTACATCAACCAGAAGCAACGGGCCGCATTGAATGGCGATATTTTTAATCCGATTCTATCGTATGTCCCTGTAGGCAAGAGCGGAAGGAGCGACGTCTTCAGCGTGGACTATGGCGATTGGGCTCCACGCGTATCGGCGGCATGGAACCCAAGTCTACGGAGCGGTTTCCTCGGGCGCATGTTCGGCGACAGGAAAACGGTCATTCGCGGCGGCTATGGGATAGCGTATGATCGCGTGAATACGGTGCAAAGCGTGATCATTCCGATGCTCGGAGTGGGATTCGCGCAGACCATAAACACCAATACGCCCCTCTGCAACGCCAACGGGGCAAGTATCCAGGGGTGTAACGCGAGCGTCCCCTTGAGCGGAGCGGGAGCGAATCCTGGTCTCGCGAGCTTCCGGGTTGGCGTGGACGGGCCGATTCCGACTCCACCAGCTCCCGCTGCTGTGCCGTCGCCAATTGTACCGGCTAATGGATTGAGCGAAATTCTAAGCTTCCAGAACGACCCACAATTCCAAGTGGGCCGCAGCCACTCGATCGACTTCACGATCCAGAGGAGCCTGCCGGGCCAGATGATCTTCGAAGCGGGGTACATCGGACGCATTGGCCGGCATCTGCCCAACAGCGTCAATTTCAATTCCGCGCCCTACATGTTCAAAGACAAAGCCTCCGGACAGTCCTTTGCGCAGGCGTTTGATGCCGTGGCCGTAGCGACGAGAAATGGACAGACGCCCGCGAACCAGCCCTGGTTCGAGAATCAGCTGCCGGGGTCTGGTGCCGGTTGCGGTGCGGGTGGGGCGAACATTTCCGCCACGGCTTGTCTCGTAGCAGGCAATGGAGCGGCATTCCTCAATGATAACGTTTCGAATCTTTTCCTGAGCATGAACTTTGCCCGGCTGGGACTCGGACTGCCGGAATACACGAACACACAGGTACTCGACCTCTTTGTGCGCACCAGCCGGGACAAATCGAACTACAACGCTTTGGTCCTGACGCTGCGCAACAATAGCTGGCACGGACTGTTCTTCGACTTCAACTACACGTTTTCCAAGTCCCTCGACACGGTTGGCGCAGTTCAGAACGACGCCCGCTACTATTCGTCCAGTTATAATACACGCCTGGACTACGGACCATCGTTCTTCGACCGGCCGAACGTCTTCAACGCTATCTTCAATTATGATCTGCCGTTCGGAAAAGGGCGTTTCAGCAACCACCATTCCTTCATTAACAGAGTCACCGGCGGGTGGTACGCGGCGGGAATCTTCCGGAAGAGCAGCGGTGTTCCGGACCTGGTGACCGTGAGCGGCCAGCCGTTTGGCGGGGGAATCATCTTCGCTACCCCTTCGGGCATGCTCCCAACCGTGCCAGTAGATTCCCTGGGCGGCGGCAGCATCCACGGCGGAGTCAACGGCAGCACCGTCACCACGCCTTTGGGTCCTCAGAGTGTCGGTACCGCAGGCGATCCGAAGAACAGCGGCACTGGCCTGAACTATTTCGCCGACCCCGGCGGGGCCTTCCTGAAATTCCGTCCGACGCTTCTTGCCACAGACACAAACGATGGGCGAAACAGTCCGTTGCGCGGCCTTAGCTTCTGGAACCTGGACACGCGCCTCGGGAAATCGACCACTATAACCGAGCGGGTCAAGGTGGAGTTTTCCGCCGACTTCTTCAACATCTTCAACCACGCGAATTTCCTGGATCCTTCTTTCGATACGACCAATCCAGCGACTTTCGGCGTAATCAACACGCAGCTCATTCCAGCCGACCGCATCTCCGGCGCACGCTGGATTCAGCTCGGCTTCCGGATCGATTTCTAAACGATCCCGAGCGCATCAAGAGGGGAAAGGCTGAGGGCCTTGCGCCTTTTTTTGATGGGGCGGCCCTGGACAGTGGAATAGGAAATACTTGGAGCAAATACTAGAATCGGCTTGCCAGACGCGGTTTGTTTTTTGGGGGTCTGGGAACGCCCTCGAAATAAGTGCCGGGAAGAACGCAGGCGATTCTTCGACGGCGAAGGAAGCGCAAGAATTCGCAGTAGTGTGTAGGACGCTGTCCGCCACCTGCGGCGTGAGGCAGGGGGGCGGATGCGTGAGCCCTCGGGAGTTGTGAAGAAACAAAATCAGGTTTCTGGGAGGAGAAACGATGCGGAATTGCTGTGTGATTCTGGCGTTGAGCGTAATCATGGCGATGCCGCTGGCCGCGCAACAGA
>CATPAM010000232.1 GCA_955651735.1 Candidatus Acidiferrales bacterium
CAGTCGAACGCAGCGCGCGCACTGCCTGCGGCTGTTTAGATCCTGTGGGAAACTAAGAATGCGTGTCGCAATTCCGGGGCCGGGGATTTAGAATCACAAGATATGGGTCAACCGCAGTTCGTTCACCTGCACGTTCACACCGATTACAGCCTGCTGGACGGGGCTTGCGAAACTTCCGAGTTGTTGGATGAGGCGTCGCGGCAGAAAATGCCGGCCGTGGCTATTACCGATCACGGCAACCTGTTCGCGGCGGCGAATTTTTTCTATGAGGCGAGCAAGCGCGATGTCAAGCCAATCATCGGCTGCGAAGTGTACGTGGCCAAGGGCAGCCGGCACGAGCGCGGCGAGAAAACAAACGCCACGAACGGCCAAGAGCGCGGGGAAGCAGAGCCCGGATCGCGCGGCACAAATCACCTGGTGCTGCTGTGCGAATCGCTGGAGGGCTACCACAACCTGATCAAGCTGGTCTCCGCGGGATTCCTCGAGGGCTTTTACTACAAGCCGCGCATTGACTACGACCTGCTCTCCAAACACAGCAAAGGATTGATTGCTCTTTCGGCGTGTTTGCGCGGGCCAGTGACCGAGGCCGTGGTCGAAGAGAAATATGACCTCGCGCGACAGAATGCCTACCGGCTGCGGGACGTTTTCGGCAAAGGGAATTTTTTCCTCGAGGTTCAGGACCAGGGGCTGGAAATCGAAAAGGGCGTGAACCGCGAATTGGTGCGCCTCTCGAAAGAAACAGGCATCCCGCTCGTGGCCACCAACGACTGCCATTACCTGCATCATGACGACGCGCACGCGCAAGACGTCTTGCTGTGCATCCAGACCGGCAAGACCATGAGCGACGCGCATCGCATGAAGTTTGCCACCGACCAGTTTTATTTCAAGACTGCGGCGGAGATGGCGCAAGTGTTCGGCGAATTGCCGGACGCGCTCAGTCGTACGGTGGACATCGGGCATCGTTGCAATGTGAAAATCGAGCGCATTCCCAACCCGTTTCCGGAATTTAAGGTTCCGGCGGGACACACGGCGGGTACCTATTTCGAGAAGGTAGTGCGCGAAGGCTTCGCGTCGCGCCTGCCTATCCTGGAGCGGCAAGCACAGCAAGGCATGTTACGTAATCCGCTTTCGGAATATGAGAAGCGGCTTACTTCCGAGATCGAGATGATCCAGAAGATGCGCTACGAAGGCTACTTCCTGATCGTTTGGGATTTCATCCATTACGCGCGCACGCAGGATGTGCCGGTGGGGCCGGGCCGCGGATCGGCCGCGGGCAGCCTGGTGAGTTACGCGCTGCGCATCACGGACGTGGACCCGCTGCAATACAACTTGCTGTTCGAGCGCTTCCTGAATCCGGAACGCGTGTCCATGCCGGATATCGATATCGATTTCTGTATGCGGCGGCGCGGCGAATTGATCGACTATGTCACGCAGAAGTACGGCCGCGAAAACGTGGCGCAGATTATTACGTTCGGAACGATGGCGGCGAAAGCGGCAATCAAGGACGTGGGCCGGGCGATGGACATTCCTTATGCTGAGGTCGACCGCTTAGCCAAACTCGTACCAAATACGCTGGGCATCAAGCTGGAACCGGCGCTAGCGCAAACGCCACAGCTGAAAGCCGCGGTGAACGCCGACGAACGCTTGGGCGATTTGATGGCGGTAGCCCAGCGCCTGGAGGGACTGGCGCGGCATGCCTCCACGCATGCGGCAGGTGTGGTGATTTCGCCGCGGCCGCTCACCGATGTGGTGCCGGTGTACAAGACCAGCCGGGACGAAATCACCACGCAGTACGACATGAACGCGCTGGAGCGCATCGGCCTGTTGAAGATGGATTTCCTCGGGCTGACAACGCTGACGGTTTTGCAGGACACCGTGCGCATGATCGAGCAAAACCGCGGCGTGAAGGTCGACCTCGACACTCTTGCCTTCGACGACGCCGACACTTACAAGCTTTTCGCGCGCGGCGACACCACCGCGATTTTCCAGTTTGAATCGCACGGCATGCGCGACATTCTGCGGCGCTATCAGCCAACGCGCATTGAAGATCTAACGGCGCTGAACGCGCTGTATCGCCCGGGGCCGATCCAAGGCGGGATGATCGACGACTTCATCAAACGCAAGCACGGAACAACGAAGGTCAGCTACGAACTGCCGCAATTGAAGGACATTCTGGAAGAAACGTACGGCGTGATCTTGTATCAGGAACAGGTGATGCAAATCGCTAACCGCCTGGCCAGTTTTTCGCTGGGCGAAGCGGACATTCTGCGCCGCGCGATGGGCAAGAAGAAGAAAGAAGAGATGGCCGCGCAACGCGCCAAGTTCATGTCCGGCTGCGCGAACAACAAGATTCCGGAGAAAAAGGCGGAACGCATTTTCGATTTGATGGCAGAGTTCGCGGGATACGGCTTCAACAAATCGCATTCTTGCGCTTACGCATTGCTGGCGTATCAAACCGCCTACTTGAAAACGCACTATCCTGTGGAATTTATGGCCGCGCTGCTCACCTCCGAAGCCGGAAGCACGGATAAGATCGTGAAGTACATCAACGAAGCGCGCGGGATGAGCATTTCCATACTGCCGCCGGATGTGAACGAGAGCGATTTGTATTTTACTCCCGTCAGCGAGGCCATCCGCTTCGGACTTGCCGCGATAAAGAATGTGGGCGAAAACACCGCGAAGGCGATTCGCGAGTCGCGTTTGAATCACGGCGAATTCCGGTCCCTGTACGAATTCTGCGAGCGCATCGAATCGCGTTTCTTGAATAAGCGCGTATTCGAGAGTTTGATCAAGTCCGGAGCGATGGATTCGCTGGGCGCGCGCGAGAGCATGCTGGCGTCGGTCGACGACGCGGTAATGGCGTTGCAGCGCGCCACCCGCATGCGGGAATCGGGCCAGCATGGGTTGTTCGGAACCGCAGCGGCGCCGGCGCCGGTCGCATTCGAGATGCGCGACGCCGAGCCCTGGGGCGAAGAGGAGCGGCTGGCCAGCGAGTATGCCATGCTGGGCTTCTACGTTTCGGGTCACCCGCTTGCAAAATACGCTTCCAGCTTGCAGGAGCTGAAGACCGTTTCGCTTGCGGAAATCGAGGGACAGCGCAACGGGAAAGAAGTCGCCGTAGCGGTCCTGATCGTCGGCGTGCGGCCCATGCGCTCGCGCAAGGGCGCGCGATGGGCTATCTACACGCTGCAAGATATGACCGGTGTGCAGGAGCTGCTGGCCTTTCCGGAAAGTTTCGCGAAGTTGGAGAATGTGCTGAAGCCGGGAACGCCGCTGTTGCTCAAGGCGCGCGTGCAAATCGAGGAAGCCGGTACGCGGCTCTCCCTGCAGGAAGCGCGGCGGCTGGAGGATGCTGCGGAACGCAAGGGGACGCCGGAGTTCCGCGTGCGGCTGAAGATAGAGTCGCTAAGCGAAAGCACACTCGATC
>CATPAM010000233.1 GCA_955651735.1 Candidatus Acidiferrales bacterium
CGAGCTGGTCACCAGCAAATACGGTGGCCCCTACGGAGGCTGCCGCATTTCCAACATGCGCGTGCTCCGCGTACACTACAGTCCCCGAGCCTGGAAACGAGTTTCCCCCAATCGGCGCGGCGAGTAAAACTATTGATAATAATATAGATAAGCTAATCGATACGGTCCCGCGCGTGCGTGGCATTTTACTCTCCATGGGGACTGGGCACCTAGGATAGAGGCCATTCCCAAAACGGTCAATCGGTAAACCCACCTAGCTACTAAAAGTCGCGCTCCCATCTGATTTGCTGTAGGCCCCCTTGGGCTGGTGGCATTGTTCGGTCGCTGTTACAATGCCCTACTGTATGGCCGACTGGAAACAGATTACCGCTCGTATCCGCCGCGCTCGCACCGGAAAAGACCCTGCGACGCAGCTCTCCAACCTTTTTCAAAAAACCCGCGACGCGATGGTCGCTTTCGAGCTGGCCAAATTTTTTGAGAGCGCTGGGCAGAGCGACGAAGCGGCCAAATGGTACTCCACCGCCGCGGAGCGCTTTCGCCGTGCCGACTGGAAAACCAAGGCACAGGAAGCTGCCACCCGCCTCAGCGGACAGGCTCCCGCGCAGCCGGCTGCTCCCTCTGACGATCTTTCGATTGCGGCGCCTGTTCTGCCTGCCCCTGAACCGGGCTTGCCGTTTGATGAGGCCGCCACGACCTTTGAAGCGGTTGTCGCTCCCGCTGCGGAAGATGCTGTTGCTCCTGCCTCCACCACCCCGCCACGCGGTGCGCGCCGCCGTGGCCGTCGCGGTGGCCGCAATCGACGCAAAACCCGCTCCACAACTGAGGCGCCCGTACTTTCTCCTGCGTCCCTCGCGCAAACCCCAGTTCGTCAGCAGGCTCCTCCGGAGCTAGACGACGCTCCCCAGCCTCGCTTTAGCAGAGTCGCCGAATCCGTGTCCTTGCCACCCCTTCCT
The DNA here is from genome assembly GCA_955651735.1 of Candidatus Acidiferrales bacterium. GTDB lineage: Bacteria > Acidobacteriota > Terriglobia > Acidiferrales > UBA7541 > Acidiferrum. Next base: position 954 of record CATPAM010000233.1, read on the forward strand.
TCTGAGCCGGTCCCGGATACCGCGACCTCCGTGCGCGGCCGCTACGGCGATCCCGGCCTCTCTTCGCGGCTTTCCCTGCTCGAGATGCAATTCCGACGGCTGCTCACTTGCCCTCCACTGAAGCTTAGCGAAGCCGATCATGCTCCAGTCGGTCCGGGCGTGCTCCTTCTCAGCGATTCCGATCTTTCCACGTACTATTTTGTCGAGCCATGCCAGACGCTGCGCATCGCCATTGGCAGCTTTCTGCGCGGTACCGCCAGTCGCCGCGGCTCCGAGTCCATCAAACCCCGCCTCGCGGATCATCTCGGCATTGCCGAAACCCGCGTCACAAAATATCTCGCCGATCACTGCGTCGCGCGCTACCTCCAACTCGACGAAGGTGCCTCGCACTTCGCCCATTTTGTAATCGCTGTCCTTCGGCCTGCGCTCAACGACTGACGCTTGCTGCTGGAATACGCGAAATGCATGCGTCCCGAACCAAGAAATCGGCTCGTTTTGCCCTCCGACACCGTACCAGTAACCCCGGCTCGAATCCCCATTCGACCCCCGTTTTTCCCCATTCGACCCCCGTTTTTCGCCGTTTAATGCAACTCGCTGGCTTCCTGCCCTGTACCGGTTAAACTATACAGGCCCAAAGACTTATTGGGCGTTTCTACCCGACGTGGTACGGTATTTGGAAGCCCGGGGGCAATCGCCGCCGCTTTTGTGGCGCTTGAGCGGGCTGCTTACAACGCATCAAGCATTTTTAATTTTACGGGCGAAAGTGGAGGGTAGAGGTCTATGCCGAATCGAGTAGGCACTCAAGTGATGCGAGCGGTCGACGCTGCGGTGTGCAAAGCAGCCAGTGTCACCTTCGATGCGATCCAATTCTTCAACAAGCGCAATCCGAATCCATCGTTCACCCCGAAGTGGTCGGATAAGCCGCTTCTGAAGTCCTGGGAAAAGACCAAGCCGACCCTCGGCTGGCCGCGGCAGACCGATTCGCTCTGTCCCGATTGCGTCAAAGAAGCGCGCGAAGCCATCATTCACGGCAAAAAAGACTGGCGCGACCTCATGAACGAAAAGGTCGGCGAGATCAAAGCGCAAATTATCGAGCGCGACGGCGAAGTTTGGATGGTGAAAGACTGCCCCATCCACGGCCATTACGAAGACATGATGGCCATCGATGCCAAATTCCTCGATCACATCGAAAGGCAGTTTCCTGGCCGCGATATTCCCGCACACAACGACGAAGACCTTCACAAACACGGTTCCAGCACGGTTCGCTATGGCCGCGGCTCGGTGCTCACCGTAGACCTCACTAATCGCTGCAACATGATGTGTGATCCCTGCTTCATGGACGCCAACCAGGTTGGCTACGTCCACGAACTCGGCTGGGACGAAATACGGGAGATCCTGGACAACGCTCTGCGCATCAAGCCGCGCCGCCAGATGTCCGTGCAGTTCTCCGGCGGCGAGCCCACCATGAGCCCACACTTCCTCGACGCCGTCGCCTACGCCCGCAAGATTGGCTACAACAGCGTGCAGGCCGCCACCAACGGCATCGAATTCGCC
>CATPAM010000234.1 GCA_955651735.1 Candidatus Acidiferrales bacterium
ACTGAAGATAGCGGTGGTGGCGCCGATGCCAAGCGTCAGGGAGAGAATGGCGGTAATGACAAAGCCGGGCGACTTCCGAAACTGGCGAAAGGCGAAGCGCAGGTCTTGCAACAGGGTCCGCATGGGTGTCTCCGTAACAAGGATACGGATATAGACGAAATATGTTTCCGTCGGATAGATGGACTTAGAAAAGATTTACACATTCGCCGCCCGTTCGCGTCCTATTCGTGGCGCAACGCAATCAGGGGATCGACGCGCATCGCTCTGCGCGCCGGCAGATAGCTGGCCAGTAGGGCGGCGCTCCGCAGAATCCCTGCCGCGATGGAGAATGTTGCAATTGCGTCGAGCTCTGCCTCGACCGCGTTGCGGCGGAACAAAGAGCGGAGGCGAAAGAAAAGATCGGTGAACATGGCGCCTTCCTATTCGTAGCGCAGCGCGACGATGGGGTCGACTTTGCTGGCGCGGCGCGCGGGCAGCCAGCTCGCGAAGAGGCCGGCGACCACCAGGATTGCGATCATGATTGTGAACGCCAGCGGCTCGACGGAGCGCACTCCCGTGACGGAGCGCTCCAGCACACGCGCGGCTGCCAACGCGGCAATTATTCCCGCGGCAACGCCACCGAAAATCATTACGAGGCTCTGACGAAGCACGAGCCAAACGACTCCGCGAGCGGTGGCGCCCAGCGCGATGCGCACCCCGATTTCCGGAATGCGCTGCCCGGTCAAGTAGGCCAGCACGCCATAAATGCCGATGCACGCGAGCAGCAAAGCCAAGCCGGCGAATACGCCGAACAGTAACAAAAGAAAGCGATGCTGGTCGAGCGTGCTACTCGCGAGCTGCTCCATGGTGCGGACTTCGTAGAGCACTTGATCACTGGTGGCGCCGCGCACTTCCCGCCGCAGCGATTCGACGACACTCAATGGCGCGACGCTTGTGCGCACGGCCACGGACATGAGTTCGGACCAACGACGCAATAATTTGTCCGGGAGCTGAGCAAAAGGATAGTAGAACTGCGCGCGCACCTGGGCTTGATCGTCGCCGGCGAGCCCCCAATGCCGCACATGGCCAACTACACCCACCACCACAAAGGGGCCGTAGCCCATGTCCGGCATCCACAGGCGCTTCCCAACCGCATCCTCGCCGCCGAAAGCGCTTTGCGCCAAAACGTCGTCAATCGCGATAACGAGCTCACTGCCCATGCGATCGCGGTCGTCGAAGAAACGGCCTCGGTGCAAGGCAATGCCCATCACCTTCAGGTACTCGGGCGTCACGCTCGTGGCCAGCGCCATGGGCTGTTTATTCGCCGGCGGCACGTCTGCGCTGGGCCAGTAGCCGAGTTGGTTGTTGCCCTCGCGCATGGGGACGGTATCGACCGCCGCAACGGACTGCACTCCGGGCACGCGACGCGCGCGATCCAGGACATCCTGCCAGGCGGGACGAATCCGCCCAGGATCTGCGAGCGCTCCTGGCGAAAGCGCCATGCGAGTCACCAGCACGTTCTGAAGGTTCACGCCGGGGTCAAGCGATGACACGCGCAGCAACGTGCGGCCCAACATTCCTGCGGCGACCAACAGCACGACCGCCAAAGCGATTTCGGAGATCACGAAGGCGCTGTGCAGGCGGCGCGAGCTTCCCACAACCGTTCGCGCACCGGCGCGAAGCGTACGTTCCACGTGTTCCGCAGGAGCGCGCAAGGCTGGCGCCAGCCCAAAAAGGAGGCCGCTCAACAGCGATGCGGCGAGGGCAAAGAGCAGCACATGCCAATCGAGCTGGGCCTCCTCAGCGCGCGGCAACGTGCCCGGCCAGAAAGTCAGAAACGGGCGGATTCCAAGGTCTGCGAACAAAATGCCAAGCGCGCCTCCGGAAAGCCCCAGGACCGCGCTTTCCGTCAGGCATTGGCGCACCAATCGGCTGTGGGTGGCCCCCAGGGCCACGCGCATGGCGAGTTCGCGCTCGCGGGAAACGGCACGGGCCAGAAGCAAGCTGGCCACATTTGCGCAGGCAATCAGCAGCACTAAGGTCACGGCTCCGAGCAGCAGCCACAGCGTAGACCGCACATCGCCAACTTCCGGCCGAAGCGGCTGGGCCACAAAGCTGCGTTGCGCGTTTGTATCTGCGTACTGCTCGACTAGATGACGTCCCATGAGGTCTAGCTCGGCTTGTGCCTGGGTCAGGGTCGCAGTCGGCCGGAGGCGCGCGAGGACGTGAACTGGATGGGCTCCGCGACTGCGCACGTATCCTGCGGTGTCCTGGCCCAGCGGCGTATACACGTCCGCTTCGTCTCCGTACAGCCGGAAGCCTGCAGGCGCGATGCCCACGACCGTGTAGCGCTTTTGGTCAAAAACAACCGACGCGCCGAGCGCTGGCCTTCCGGCGAAGTGGCGCTGCCAGAAACCGTGGCCCAGGATCATCACGGGGGCGGCGCCGGGCCCGTCTTCTTCGGGGAGGAAGGCGCGCCCTTGCGCGAGATTCACACGCAAGACGGAAAAGAGGTCGGACGAGATTTCGCGAAGGTCGACGTACTCGGGTTCTCCTGGCTCGCTGAGCGTGCCTCCATTGAAGAGCGCCCCGGCCATCTGGAGAGAACGGCTTGCGCGCTGGCAATCGAGAAAATCAGGGTAGGCAACATTTTGTTCGCCGTAGTCGGGTTCTGGATAGGGCAGCGGCTTCAGCAGCACACCATTGATGAGGGTGAACATCACAGTCGTTGCGCCAACGCCGAGCGCAAGGGTCAGCAGGGCTACGGCAGCAAACCCGGGCCGCTGGCGCAGGGTGCGAACCGCGTAGCGGAAATCCTGAACGAGGTCTTCGAGCCAGCGCGTACCGCGGGCGTCGCGGCATTCTTCCTTGATTTGCTCGAGGCCGCCGAGGGCGAGGCGGGCGCGGCGCTCGGCTTCGTCACGCGGCACGCCGGTTGCTACCTGCTTCGCGACTTCGTCTCTGAGATGCGCGCGGAGCTGATCGTCGAGTTCGGCTTCGACGACGTTTCGTCGGAACAAAGCGCGGAGGCGGAAGAGAAGATCGCTGAACATGAGGCGCTCCCTGTTTAGGATGCAAGGTCACGGACGGCGGTGCGTTCCCCTTTTGCTTCGACAGGAACGATACCGTTTCCCTTGCCAAAGTACAAGACGAATGGAACCTGTTTCCGTTTCAGCTTGAGGGAGCCGACGTTGCGAAGCGCGGCTATTCGTAGCGCAAGGCGATGATGGGGTCGACCTTGGTGGCGCGGCGCGCGGGGATGTAGCAAGCGAGGACCGCAGCCAAAGCAAGGACCAGAGACACGGCGCCGAACGTCAGCGGGTCGTGCGCGCTGACGCCGAAGAGCAAGCTGCCGAGCAGGCGCATGGCGGCGAAGGCCACGAGCAAGCCGAGCGCTAAACCCGCGGCGGCGAGGCGCATGCCCTGGCCGACCACCAGGCCGAGCACGCGGCCGGTTTGCGCGCCCATAGCCATGCGAATGCCGATTTCGCGCGTTTGCTGGTTGACGGAATAGGAGAGCACGCCGTAGACGCCGACCACCGCGAGGATGAGCGCGAGCGCGCCGAAGACGGCGAGCAGCGCGGCGCCCATGCGCGGAGCCCACAGGCCCTGGCTCAGCAGTTCGCCGATCGTTTGTACATTGGTGAGGGCGAGATTCGAATCCAGTGATTGCACCTGGGCGCGCACGGTGGAAATTAAAGCTTCAGGACGGCCGCTGGTGCGCACTTGCAGGGTCACGGCGGGAGAATAGTTTTGCGCCAGCGGCAGGTAGGCGAGCGGCTGCGGCTCCTCGCCGATGTTGTTCACCACCGTGTTGCGCACCACGCCGACGATTTCGCGCAGGGTGGGATCGCCGAAGAAGTGGAAACGTTTGCCAACGGCATTTTCATTGGGCCAGAAATGCTTGGCCATGGCTTCGTTGGCGATGGCCACGGGCTTGGTAGTGGCGCGATCGGAATCGGTGAATTCGCGGCCGCCGACGAGCGGAATGCGCAGCGTTTCGAAATAGGTCGTAGCGATGTTGTTGAGCTGCGTCAGGGTTCCGCGATAGCCGGAGGCTTCGTCCTGGCCTTCCGGGAAGATGGTGCGCGCAAATCCACCGATGAGCGGCGGAGCATCGGCGATGGTGGCGGACTGGACGCCGGGGGAAGCCTGGGCGCGCTCGATGACGGCGCGGAAAAATTGCTGGCCGTGACCTTCGTCGTAGTGCAGTGCCCCGAGATCAAAGTTGAAC
>CATPAM010000235.1 GCA_955651735.1 Candidatus Acidiferrales bacterium
CTTCTCTGCTGTGTTCCCAGTGACCTCTGTGGTGAAATCCCGGTTGTGTTTCACCGCCTCTGCTATCATCCTCGCGCATGGCTCTTCCCCAGCGCCTCCAGGAAATCCGCGACGGCTTCGAGCGCCCTTTCTGGGTCGCCAACATCAGCGAAATCTTCGAGCGTCTCTCCTACTACGGCGCCTTCTCCTCCCTCGCCATTTATCTTCAGGAAAAGCTTAGCTTCTCCACCGAGCAGACCGGCACGCTCACCGGCATTTTCGGCGGAATGGTTTGGTTCCTAGCGATCTTTGGAGGCGCGCTGGCGGATAAACTCGGCTTTCGCCGCGCTTTGTCGCTCGCCTACATGATTCTCGCCGCCGCTTACTTTCTAATCGGCTCCATCGGAGCATCGTGGCTCGCGCCTCTGCGCAACGCCGTTCCGCTTGGCTTGTTCGTGGCCTGCATCCTGATTCTCCCCGCACTCGGCATCTCCCTGGTAAAACCCTGCGTCGTGGGCACCACCGCTCGCGCCTCCAAGGAAAATGTCCGCTCCATCGGCTATTCCATTTACTACACCATGGTCAACATCGGCGGCGCTGCCGGGCCATTCGTTGCGGACTGGGCACACGCGCGCCTGGGCTTGGAAAATGTCTTTCGCATCGCCGCCCTCAGTGTTTTCCTGATGTTCTTCCTCGTTCTGCTTTTCTTCCGCGAACCCAAACGCGTGGATGATGCCCCGCCGCCAAGCCTCACCAGCACCGCACGGAACTTTCTCGTCGTGCTCTCGAACCCTAAATTCATTCTGTTTCTCTTGATCTTCACCGGCTACTGGATTGTTTTCTGGCAGCAGTACACCTCGTTGCCCGGTTATATCCACTCCTACATCGACCCCAAGGCTCCTGTCGAGCGCATCTTGATCACCGACGGCGCCGTGGTCATCTGTTTCACGCTCGCCTGGAACTACGTCATTCGAAAGATTCCGCCGTTCCATGCCGTCATTCTCGGCACGCTAATTTCCTCGCTGTCCTGGCTGATCGTCGCTTTCTGGCCAACCGTCTGGGGAGCGGTGTTGTCAATCGTCTTGCTGGCGCTGGGCGAAATCACGCAAGCGCCTCGCTACTATGAATATATTTCGAAGCTCGCGCCCCCCGAACAGCAAGGCACCTACATGGGCTTCGCGTTCTTGCCCATAGGCATCGGCTCGCTAATCGGCGGATGGTTCGGCGGAAAATTAATGCATCACTTCGGCGAGCTGCACCACCACCCCGAGCGCGCCTGGTACGCCATCACCGCCGTAGGCGTCCTCACCGCTATCCTGCTATGGATTTACGACCAGGTGATAAGACCGGAAGCGCGGTCGACCGGCGCAGGCAAAACTCAAACGTAGTTGCACCCTGATTTTTCCGCTGTTTTCCGTTTTGACTTACACCGTAAAACTAGAAACTGATGACCGTGCCCTGCGCCGCGAACGCAGCGAATTCTCGCGGCTAATTGACCATGCGTCGCAGCGACTCCAGCGCCTGCCTCGCTGCCGAGTAGCGCGGCTCGACCTGCAGCGCTTCCTGAAAGCAGCGCATAGCGCTCCCATACATCTCTCTTCCAAGATACGCGCGGCCCAGATTGTAGTGCGGAAAATGCCGCGGCTCGTATCGCCGCGCTTCAATCGCGCGCTCCAGCCACGGTATCGCCTCTTCGAAACGCCCCAGCTCGATCATGTACGCGCCAATGTCGTTGTAGGGGTTCCCGAATTCCGGATCGATTTCAATCGCGCGCTTGCATTCCGCGATCGCCTCATTCAGCTTGCCCTGAAAATGATACGTCCAACCCAAAAAAGTGTGCGCCTCCGCGGTGGGAAACAGCTCCAGCGAAGATTGGTACAGCTCCACCGCGCGGTCGTAGTCGCCTTCCATTTGCGCCTGGTACGCATCCTGCAGGACTTCCCACGCGCGCGTCAGGCTCTCCCGGCTCATGCCGCGATTTTTAGCACACGCGGTGGGGCGCGTCAAAAGTACGAAGGTCTCAGTCGTGCTAGGACGACACCTGTCCTTTGTGCCGGGTTCGCAGTAGAATTCCTGCCGCGAAACATGGAAAATGGAACAGGGATCATTCCAGCGATCAGCTTTCATCTACGAAAAGCAGGGGGAACGGTGAATTGCAATTTTCTAATATTGGGGACAGCAGCGCTGGCGGTTGTCGGAGCGGTTTTCGCGCAGGATCCGCCGCCCGCGAAAAAATCCGCCAACGGCAACGCCGCCGCGGCCGCGCGCGGCAAGGAACTATTCGATAAAAAATGCGGCATCTGCCACTACGCGGACAGTGACCAGAAAAAAATCGGCCCCGGCCTGAAGGGCATTTCCAAGCGCGGCACCTTCACGGTGAACAACAACAAAGTCACCGACGAATCGTTGAAGACCTGGATCGAAAATGGCGACACGCTGATGCCGCCCTTCAAAGACGTGCTGGAACCAGCGCAAATCAAAGATGTCATCGCTTACGTAAAAACTCTCTAGGCATCTTCGAGGCAGCTTCTAGCCACGCACCATCATCGCTGGCATCGCGTTCTGGAGTTTTCCGCGCGCGTCCTGACCCAGCGTAATGCATTTTTCATCGTTCAAAAAATTTCTTGGTTGCGCAGGGTGGGTACCGCGCAACCAAGATGTAAACTCAAATGAGACACCTACCCTCGACCTGGCGCCACCGAACCTGCTGCGTCGCATGTGTTGCGGCGCGGTTCGATTGCGGCGCTGTTTTTGGGCCCTAAACTCCCTGCCGCGAAAACTACTTCAGAATGGCGTCTTTGAACGCCTTCGAAGCGCGCAAACGCACGACCGTCTTGGCCTTGATCTTGATGGCCTCGCCGGTTTGCGGGTTGCGGCCCATGCGTGCCTTGCGGTGCGCTTTCACGGCGCGGCCGAGGTTCGGGATCACAAATTTTCCCGCAGCGCCCTTGCACTCTTTCACCGCAAGCTTAAAGAGCTCTTCAAAAAAGAGCGCTGCGGTTTTCTTGGGAGTGCCGCACTTCTCCGCGAGATGCGACACGACTTTCGTCTTGCTCATTGGCTTGGCTGCCATTAGTATTCTTATCCTCCTGATTTTTTTCATGAGCCTCGAGGTGCTCGAGGCCAGCCGCGGACTCTCTCCTTGGTTACACAGAAAAATCCGGGTCGCTGGGCACTATAGCCAAGGCTTTTTGAGAACGCAAGCGAAAAGCCGCGAAAAACGCCGGAAAAACGCGTATTTTTTACGATTACCCGCAAAAACACCGTAAAAACGCGGGTTTTCCACATGCCAGCGGCGCGCGCCCGCCCTTTTGGCCTGTCCCAGCGGCCGTTAGACGCTTGCCGGTAACTGCCTTCGGCGCGGCCATGCGTTGCTCGATTTCCTTCCAGTTCGAGGCGCTGTTCATAGCGTTCCTAGGTCGGAGTAGAAGTTGGCGATGGCTTTGATCCCGCCGAAATAATTTTCGAGCGCGATGTGTTCGTCGGGCGCGTGGGCGTTTTCGTCGGGGAGTCCGAAGCCAAGCAGGACGCAGGGCACTTTGAACGTGTCATGCATCTGGGTGACGAAAGGAATGGAGCCGCCCTCGCGAATGAAGACGGCTTTCTTGCCGAAACCCTTCTGCAGCGCGGCTTGCGCCGTGGCGAAGATGGGATCGTGAAAGGGTGCGGCCCAGGGTTTGCCGGAGCTGAGAAGCTCAAATTTGCAGATGACGGTTTTAGGCAGTAGTTTGCGAACGTGTTTTTCGACCAGCTTGGCGATTTTTTGGGGATTCTGGTTGGGCACGAGCCGCGTGGAAAATTTGGCGTAGGCCTTGGAGGGAATCACGGTCTTGGCACCTTCGCCGGTGTAGCCGCCCCAAATGCCGTTGAGCTCGAGCGTGGGACGCGTCCAGAGTTGCTCGACAATGGAGAATCCTTTTTCGCCCACGTAGCCGGGAGCGCCCACCGCTTTCTCAAAATCCTTTTTCTCCCACGGCAGAGACTTGAGGGCTTTGCGCTCTGCGTTGCCGAGTTTGGCCACGTCGTCGTAAAAGCCGGGAATGGCGATGCGGAAATTCTTGTCGTGCAGTTTGGCGAAAAGCTCGGTCAGGATGGTGAGCGGATTGGGCACGGCACCGCCGTAGACGCCGGAATGCAAATCGCGGGCCGGCCCGGTCAATTCGATTTGATAGTAATTGAGTCCGCGCAAAGCGTAAGTGATGGACGGCACGCCTTTGGCGAGCATGGAAGTATCGGAGACGACCAGCGCGTCGGCTTTGAGTTTTTCCTTATTTTTCTGGACGTAATCCCAGAGGCTGACGCTGCCCACTTCTTCTTCGCCCTCGATCAAGACTTTTACGTTGATGGGGAATTTGCCGTTGACCTGTTGCAGGGATTCGAGCGCTTTTAGATGAATGTGCACCTGGCCCTTGTCGTCGGCAGTGCCGCGGCCGAAGAGATTGCCTTCTCGAACGGTGGGCTCAAAGGCCGGCGAGGTCCAGAGATCGAGGGGCTCGGCGGGCTGCACATCGTAGTGTCCGTAGAAAAGAATAGTGCGCTTGCCGGGCGCTTCCAGGGATTCGGCGTAGACCAAGGGATGCATGTTGGTGGGAACGATTTCGACTTTTTTGAAGCCGGCGGCGCGCAGTTTATCGGCCACCCAGCGAGCGGCACGTTCGATGTCGGGCTTGTGCTCGCTCTTGGCGCTGACGCTGGGGATACGCAGGAATTCATAGAGTTCAGCGAGGTGCTGTTCGCGGTGATCTTCGATGAAGTTAGCGAGGTTCATAGGCGATCATTCTAGGTCTGCGCACGGCCTGCGCACAATGCGAACGTCTTGAAGGTCGGAAGGTCTGAACGTCGGGAGGGGAGGGGGGCACACCTCCGTGGTGACAGGAAGTATACGTAATCGAGTGAGGCCACACGGGATAGAGGCGGCAGGTGGCGCATGTGACGGGGGAAGCAAAGTTTGGCGCAGATGTGTTTGGATACCCCCAGCCCCCCTTAAGTGCAAGCAGATCAACGGGATTGGGCCGTTGAATGGGCAGGACTTGGGCAAGGCGAGGAACCCAGAAGGAAAGAGCTACCTAAACTGCAGTTCGCCACGGGGATTCACCGGCGGCGCGGGAAATTCGTAGGCCCGGTGTCCTTCATACGGATGGTTCACCTTCGACCGCCTGCCATCCTTTTGCAGGCGTTGGTGCGCTTCCGCCCAGCTCGGCAATTCGGCGCTCTCCTGGGTCCAATGGACCACGGCGGCTTCGTCGCACCACTCTACGAGCTTGCGCATGGCCTTGCCGTGAGCGCCCGAAGTCATAAACTTCTTCATGGCCGCTTCGCTGGTCCAGATTGTGCTGGTCCAGAAGGTGTTCCGCCGTTCCCGGAGGAGCGTCGCCGCGAGATTTCCTTCTGCCCTAGCCGCTTGCCGAGAGGAGCGCAAGACGTACCACACAAACATCGGCAAGAAGCGCCACGACCTCAGCCGCAGCCGAGTGATTGACACCAGAGCCATCTCGTCATCTTAACGTAGCGGTCGCAACTTTGGATTACCCACGACGAGGGTTCAGCTCACTTGGCGGCGTGGTAGGAAGCAAATTGCCCGGTATCTCGGGGCGGGAGGTGCGCACGGTGCGACGTTGGGAGAAGCGCGAAGGTTGGCCGTGCATCGCCAATTTCACGTCAAGGCGAGTACTGTTCACGCGACGCCCGGATCACGCGGTGGATTGGTCAGGCCCAGCAATGCTCGTGGCACCTGACGAAGAGGAGTTGCGGTCTGTGGTTGGTGGCCGCCCCGGACTCGCATCGAATTTTTAACGACTCAAGTCGGCGGAGTAGCGGACTTATGGACGGCGACAAGATTGCTGGGGCTACGGGCGGGATCAGTCGAACCTGAGTGCCACCATGGGGTCGACGCGCGCTGCGCGTCTTGCCGGGACGTAAGAGGCGAGCACGGCGACCAGCAGGAGCACCAGCGCGGTGACCACTAGCGTTGCAGGGTCCGTGGCGCTCACGCCAACGAGTAGGCCTTTCAACACGCTCTTCAATAGGAGCGCCAGGACGAGACCGCTAGCGAGGCCGGCGGCGGCAAGCCGCAAACCTTGGCGCGTCACCATGGCTACAACCTCGCTGCGGCTGGCCCCGAGGGCCACGCGAATGCCCACCTCTTGCGTGCGTTGCGCTACGGAGTAGGAAATGACGCCGTACAGCCCGACGGCCGCTAGAAGCAGGGCGAGAGTCGCGAAGCCGCCGAGGAGCATCATGTAAAAGCGGCGCTGGCCCAAGGAGGCGGAAACCAGCGTTTCCATGGGCACCGGCTCGCCCACCAGGGCATCACGGTCTATGGCCTGCACGATTTTGCGGGCGAATTGCGTCAGCGTGGCCGGGAATCCGCGCGTGCGCATCACGACAGCGGCACCATCCATGCCTGACTGGGCCAGCGGCACATAAAACATCGGCAGGATTGGTGCATCGACGCCGAAGTGGCGGACATCACCTACGATACCGACGATCTCGCCTTCATTTTTTTCGTAGCCGCCCCTCGCGCCGAACTGGATCTTTTGGCCGATGGCATCTCCCTGAGGGAAAAACATGCGCGCCGCCGTTTCGGTGATCAGCAAAACGCGGGCTGCTCCGAGGCGATCGGCTTCGGTGAACGTGCGGCCCTGTCGCAGTGGAATGACCAGGGTGCGGAAATAGTCCGGAGTGGCGAAGCGCAACTCCGCCGACGGTTCATCCTTCTCCGGCACGCTGCGGCCTTCGACGCGGAAGCTGCTGCTGAAATCGTCACCGGAAAATGGCAGCGGAGTCACCGCAGCTACCGATGCGACGCCCGGTAAGGCGCGCAATTGAGTTAGTGCTTGGTCCCAATAGCTTTGCAGAGCGGCACTGTTTTTGTAATGCGCGTCGGGCACACCGACGCCCATCGTCAAGATGTCTTTGGGGTCGAAGCCGGGACTCAGCGAACTTAGGCCGACGAAGCTGCGCAGAAGCAGGCCAGCGCCTGCGAGCAGCATCATGGATAGAGCCACTTCTCCTATGAGCAGGGCGCCACGCAAACGGCCAGCCTCGCGTGTTGGCGACACGGAGGTTCGCAGCAGGCCAGCCGCATCGCGCGCGGAGGAGCGCAGCGCCGGGATCAGCGCGAACATAAGCGCACACGCGATGGACACGCTCATGGCAAACGCCAGCACCGGCCCGTTCAGCCCAACGCTCGCGAGCCGGGGTATGTCCGCCGGCCCAAAGCGCACGATGGCCACGAGCGCCCAATGCGCCAGCAGCAGGCTGGCGGCTCCGGCGAGCAGGGCAAGCAGCAAACCTTCGGTCAACATCTGGCGAAGCAAGCGCGCGCGTCCGGCGCCGAGGGCGCGACGCATGGCCAGCTCTCGATGGCGCACCGTCGCGCGGGCCAGCAGGAGGTTGGAGATATTCGCACACGCGATGAGGGCGACCAGCCCGACGGCTCCCAAGAGCACCAACAGCGCGGGACGAATGTCGGCGACCAAGGCTGCGCTCCATAGCTGCGCACGCACACCCCATTTGTCATCCTTATCCGGATAGAGTTTGCGCAGTTGCGCCATGATTGCGGAGAGATCGTCATTGGCCTGCGCGGGCGTTACGCCGTTCTGCAGCCGCCCCAGCACGGCAAGGTAATGCGCGCCGCGTTGCGTCATCACCTTGTCGTCGAATCCGATGGGGACGTAGACGTCGGTGGCGGAAAGGGGAAAGCGGAAATCCGGGGGCATCACGCCGATGATGGTGTAGGGCTCGCTGTCGAGCTGAATTGTTTTCCCGATGGCGTCGAGTGCTCCGGCGAATGCCGACTGCCAAAGGCCGTGGCTGAGAATGACGACATGATTTGCACCTTTGCGATTTTCCTCGGTGGCGAATTCGCGCCCGAGCATGGGTTCCGCCTGCAGCGTGGAAAACATTCCTGCGGTGGCCATGACGGCACCGACGCGCTTGGCCTCACCCAGCCCTGTTAACGCAAATTCGCTCATGCGGTAGGCGAACATGGAAGAAAAGGAGCGGTTCTGGTCGCGCCAATCGAAAAAGTCGGGCGGCGAGGACGTATAACTTGTCAGCGTGCCGTTGCGATCCCAGGTGGAGGACACGAGCACGATTTCGCCGGCATTGCGATAGGGCAGCGGCCGCAATAGCACGGCCTCGATCACGCTGAACATGGCGGTGTTCGCGCCGATGCCCAGCGCCAGTGCCAGGACCGCCACAATCGTGAACGACGGATTCTTGCGCAACATGCGCAGTCCGTAGCGCAGATCCTGGAGAAAGCTCTCGATGTGCGTTTCCCAGCCGACGTCGCGAACTTGCTCCTTGAGCGCTTCCACGCTGCCCATCTCGATTCTGGTTTCGCGCGCCGCTTCGTCACGCCCGGTTCCCGCACGCATTTTTTGCTCGGCGGCGATCTCCATGTAACAGCGGAGCTCCTCATCGAGCTCTTGTTCCGCGCGCTGCTTTCCGAATAGTGCTCGCAACCCACCGCCGAAGATTTTGAAGATACGCATCAGACTTCTCCCGATGTTGCTTCCAGGATGCGGGCAATGGCCGCACTCTGGGCCTGCCATTCGCGGGCTTCACTCTGGAGTTGCTTCCGTCCGGCATCGGTGAGCATGTAATACTTCGCGCGACGATTATTCTCCGTGGCCCGCCACTCGCCCTGGATCCAGCCTCGCCGCTCCAATCTTCGGAAGGCCGGAAACAGCGAGCCAGCATTCACCTGGAAGACGCCCCTGCTGATTTGCTCGATGCGCAGGCCCACCCCGTAGCCGTGCATGGGCTGGAGGGCCACCGTCTTCAGGATGAGCATGTCCAGAGTGCCCTGGACGACAGGGCCGGGCTTTTGCGCCGCGGTCATTTTTCGTTTCCTCTAGATTAACAAGAGGAGAATAGCCTGCTTCTCTAGATTGTCAAGAGGAAATGGCTAGCGAAGAGGGGTTGCCGAGGTCACTCCATGGCGAGGGCGAGGACTTGATTGCCGGAGACTCTTACTTCGATGCCGTAGGGCGGGCGGGGATCGTAGCCATGGACGATGGCGCCACGGACGAGGATGTTTCCGGGGAGCTACTTGAGTTGCAGGGGATCGAAAATGGCGTGGCTGCAAGGATTCACGACCATGGGATGCGCGGCCTGGAATCCGTACTCGGAAGAGAGCTTCGCGAGATCATCGAAGTACACGAACTGGCACTGGCTGAACGGCGCTTCCAGGGAAAATGCCCAATAGGATTGGCTTTCGGATGCCGGCCCCGGCAAGCGAATAATGAGCGCCGGAACGTTTTTAGACAGGGTCAAACTCCGGAAGAAGAATCTCTTGGAAGACCAGGGCTGCGCTAACTCGCTGACGGTGGCAAGTTCCGAATTCGACTGCGAAACGTAAAGCGGCCTCTGCGCGGAGTCCGTGTCTGGGTCCGTCTGCGTTTGCGCACCCGGTGGCTGCGCGGAGGGAATGTTGCCCTGGCGAGCAGGCGGCGCATCGGAATCAGCTTGGTTCGCGCGGCCGATCGTTTTGATGACGAAAGATCCGAGCATGGCGACCAGCACGATGCCGGCGGCGATTTTCGCGAGGCGCTTGGCGACCGGGGCAAGATCCAGCTTCGTCGTTGGCCCTGCGTAAATGCCGCCCGCCACCTGCATGACCTCGGCAACGGCATCGTTGGCGGCGGCATCGCTCGAGGGCGGAGGCTGGGGAGTAGGGCGCGCTTCGACACCGGGAATTTGCGGCATCTCGGCCTTGAAGTTCTTCTTTACATCGCGGACGAACGACTCGCGAACGGGAGGCGGTGCTGATAGGTGAGGTGCGGCATTCGCGGCGGCGCCACTTTCGCCCGGGCGGTAATTTTTCAAGTCCTCCAGCAATTCGCGACAATTCTCGTAACGCAGGTGGGGACTCTTGGCCATCGCTTTCAAGATGGTGCTGCTCACGCCCAGCGGAAGACTGGGATTCAGCTTCTGCGGCGGCGCGGGGTCTTCGTTCAGAATGCGGTAGAGAATTGCGGCGACGTCCTGTCCGCGAAAAGGCCTTTGGCCCGTGGTCATTTCGTAGAGCATGACGCCGAGCGAAAAAATATCTGTACGGCCATCCACGGCTTTGCCCTTGATCTGCTCTGGCGACATGTAGCCGGGAGTGCCCATTGCGGAAGTCTGCTGCGAGGCGCCGTATTGCAGGATTTTGGCGGTACCGAAATCAGTGATCTTCACAAGATCATCGGCGGCCAACATGATGTTGGCGGGCTTGATGTCGCGATGCACCACGTTGTGGTCGTGCGCGAATTGCAGCGCGGCGCAGACTTGCTCCATGATGCGCAGAAGGCGCGGAAGGGGAAATTTCTCACCGGAATCCAGCAGGGATTGCAGGCTCTTGCCGTTCACCAGCTCCATGGTGATGTAGTAGACGCCGTCGGATTCGCCAACGTCGTAGATCACCACAATGTTGGGATGTGTCAGGAGCCCCGCGGCGCGCGCTTCGGTTTGGAAACCCTCGACTAATTGGGC
>CATPAM010000236.1 GCA_955651735.1 Candidatus Acidiferrales bacterium
GGGCGGTGACGTCCTGGCGGCGGATGAGTTTGCGGCTGCCAACGAAGGTGGAAAGCTTTTCGATTTCTGTTTTGAGGCGCATGAGGTCGGCGGCGACAAACTCCGCTAGATCTTCTGCAGCGCCCGGCTCGAAGTCCACGCCGTGCTCTTTGGCCAAGGCGCGGGCGAGTGGGACGGCCGCAGCCTGGCGATCCTGAAGATCTTCGCCGAGGCCGACTTCGACGACGAGCGCCTTTTCGGAAAGGAGCTTGGCCAGCTTCATGCGTAGATCGAGCGCGGTGGCTTCAAGAACGAGTACGGTGAAGGGCGCGGGATCGTCGAGATAGGCTTCGAGTTGCTCGACCGCGGCGTCGCGGTTTTTCTCGCCGAGTTTTTCGATTTTCTCCACATCGTGCAGGAAAACGATTTGGCGCGGCGCGAGCATGGGAAGAGTTTGCGCTTGCTCGAGCGCGTCCCGCGTTTCGCCGCGGTCGGCGGAGTAGCGGGAGACGGCCCAGGCGCGGGCGGCTTCGGGGACGAAGGTCTCGATGAGTTGCGCGCGGCTGGCGTCGCGGAGGAAAGGCTCATCGCCCAGAAGGAGGAGGGCGGGGACGGGTTTGCCTTTGGCGAGGCGGGATAGGAGTTCTTCGTGGGACACGCGGGGCATGCGAGGAGTGATTTTACGTGGTTTTGGAGCCGGAGGGAAAGGCGTTCACCAGAGGGCACAGAGGGCACGGAGAAAAACGCAAGGGACACCGACAGGGGCGCAACTTCTAGCGTTGATATGAGATCGATTTGCGGATGTTGTGCGATTGGTTGGTCCTAGGAGCATTGGATGAAGCCTGTGTCACAGTGATGGTGCCGGCACTGGGAGCTAGAAGTTTTCGGTGACGGCGGCTACGAGACGCTGGGCGAAATCTTTGGCCAGGCGGTCGAGGGCGGGATCTTGTTCTTCGAAGAAGCTTTTTACGTCGGTGGAGATTTCGTATTCGTTGCGGAAAATGAATTTGTCGGTGTGGTAGAGAACCTTTTGCGGTTCGGTTTGCGTCAAGGTGACTTCGCAACGGACGGTGACGAGCATGGTGGTGGCGCGGCCGGTTTGCGTGTCGAAGAGGAGCGGGACGGCTTCCAGGGTCAAGACTTTGCCGCGCAGGACGGCATCACCGGAGGCGGGGTTGGAGGTGATTTTGTATGGCGTGACGGCGAGGAGTTCGCGCACCGTGGCGGACGTGAGTTTCTGCTCGATGCGGTAGCTGTTGGTGGCGTTTTCTAGCGCCGGTACGGCGATGACGTGGATACTTTTGGGCAGGGCATCGCTGCGGCCAGCGACGTGGTAGCCGCAGGCGGCGAGGTGGCCGCAGCCTACGAGCAACAACGCAAGAGCCATGGGCTTTACAGCGCGAGCGCGGGGGCGATTCAGAGACGGGAGCGACGCTCTCATTCGACGAGTTTCTCCGCGAGCTTGATGGCGGTGGCGGCAGGCAAGCGAATATTATCCGCGGCACCCCAAAACCACCAAGTGCCGGACTGAGCGGAATCGTTATTGGGAAAGGCCAAGTGGATGGCGGAATCGCCGGTGGCGTTCAGGTTGCCGAGCGGAGAGGATGTATCGGAATCGAGGGTGAATCCGGATTTGCGGCAGATTTCGACGAGCGCGTCTTTCGATTGCTTGGCATTAAGCTCGGCGATGGCGACGAAGGTGTACCCGTAAAAGACGGGAGCGTGGAGTATCTGGATGGAAGGCTCGATGAGGTTGCGTCCAACGGCAATGCCAGCTTCGCGACGAATCCGCGCGCGGACGGATTGCAAATTTTCGCGGCTGGCGGCGCCGTAGCGATCGAGAAGATTGAAGGCCACTTGGGTGTCGAAGACCGGTTGACCAGTGGATTGAAAGCAGAGGAGTTGTGTGGTTTGGGTTTCGAGTTCTTCGATGCCGGGGCGGCCGGCTTCGGAGACGGGGCGGAAAAAGATCAGGGAGAGACGAAACAGACCCGCGCGGCCGAGGGCGTCGAGGAGTCTGGCCGTGGCGAAGCCGGGAGCGGAAGGAATGGCGTAAAGAGTTTTGCTCTTGTCGGCGTTGTGGCCCACACCATCGATGGCGAACCACACCTGCACACCCGGGACGTTGAGCGCGGCGCCGGACAAGTCGATCACGGTGGCGCCGGATTCGCGGGCGGCGGGAAGGTTGCGTTGTGCGAAGGCTTCCGAGCCGGTGAAGAAGACCAGTTTCGCGCGCGAAAAGCTGCCTTCTTCGACGCGTTGAATGACCGCAGGCTCACCACCGGCTTCGGTCAAGGTGCCGGCTGCGACTTCTTCATCGAGCAAGGAAAAATCCCATCCGGCGAAGCGGCTTTCTTCAAGCAGGGATTTGAGTTCGGCGCCGAGGAGAGAAGACGCGCCGGCGATTAAGATGCGTTGGGAGTCCCGAGGCGTGGGCATTGAATTACGCGGTTCGTGAGGCGACGCGGTGGCGGAGGGAGCGAACGATTTGCAGGACAAGTCCCCCTAGGGTGTAGATGGACGCGAAGAGGATCAGCACGATTTCGGAATATTTCCAAACGACGGCGACGAAGAGGCACAAAAGAACGATGGCGAGGGAGGGCTGGCGGCGGGTCCAAGGGACGTCCTTGAAGCTGTAGTAGCGGATGGTGCTGGTCATGAGCGCGCCGAGAGCGGCGGTAAGGAACAGCCAAGCCATGGCCCAACGCTCGTCGTGCAGCGGAGTCTTGAATCCGTGGACGAAGGCGGCGATGACGCCGGCGGCGGCGGGCGTGGGAAGGCCAACGAAATTTTTTGAGCCGCCGGGCGCCATGCCCTGCACATTGAAGCGCGCGAGCCGCCAAGCGCAGCAGATCAGGAATGCGAGGCAGCAAATCCAACCGAGCTGGCTGATCTGTTCAATGGCGAGTGTGTCCTGCCCCGGCAGGCTGCGCACGCCCCAGGCGTAGGCCATGAGTGCAGGGGCGACGCCGAAGCTGACGACGTCGGCCATGGAATCAAATTGCACGCCGAATTCGGAGGTGGTGCCGGTCATGCGTGCAACGCGGCCGTCGAGGGAATCGAAGAGAATGGCGAAGCCGATGGCTTTGGCGGCGTGATCGAATTGATCCGTGCCCCCCATGTAGGAGGCGACTACGGCGTAGTAGCCGCAAAGCAGATTCGCCACCGTAAACATGCTGGGAAGCAAAAAAATGCCGCGGCGCAACTTGGTGCTGCGCAGGCGGCGTTCCTTGAAAGGAATTTCGTGCTGCTCGATTTCGTTCATCTTAGGTTCGCTTCCCAGCCGTGGAAAGATTTTCTTCCGAGGAAACTTGTTTTTGCGCGCGAGGCTGCACCGATTTTGGGCGCGGCGGCCAAAAGGCGATAACGCTGGAGCCACCTTTGACGTGATCGCCGACTTTCACCAGTAGCTCGGAATCGCGCGGCAGCCAGAGGTCGGCGCGTGAACCGAAGCGCACGAGGCCAATGCGTTCGCCGCGGGCGATACGGTCGCCCGATTTTTTCCAACAGACCACGCGGCGGGCAATCAGCCCGGCGATTTGCTTGAAGGTGATTTCGCCGGAGTCGGTGGCGAGGGTGATTACGTTTTGCTCGTTGTCGGTGGAAGCGGACTCGCGCATGGCGGCGGAGAATTTGCCGGGGCAATACTTCATGTTGGTGATGGTGCCGGCGGCGGGGGAGCGATTGACGTGTACGTTCCAGATGGCCAGGAAGATGGAGATGCGCTTGCCGGGGCGTCCGGCATTTTCTTCATCGGTGACGACGACGACGCGACCATCGGCGGGCGAAACGACTGCGCCAGCATCAGCGGGGATGATGCGCTCGGGATCGCGGAAGAAGTAAAAGACGAAGGCGGCGAGGCAGAGGAGAATTAGGCCGGCGACCGTCCAGCGCAAAAACATGGCGGCAGCGCCGAGGGCGAGGGGGGGCAGCCCGAAGTAGTAGCCTTCCTTAACCATGCCTCCCGACAATACCACAGCAATGGCGCTCGCGGTTCGGGGGAAGCGAGCCGGGCACGGTCATTCTGCGACACAGTTTCGGGAGAGCGGCGCTATTGCGAATGGGAGCGGGCGCGATGGATACGGGCGGCAATCCGCTCCATTTCATCCTTGCAGTAGAGCTTCATTTTCTTGAGCTTGATTTCTTCCAGCAGGTCTTCCGAATTCAGGTAGGGAGTTGCGGAGAGTTTTAGAAGTTCTGCTTCGTACTTGGAGTGTTGCTCTGCCAGACGCTGATACTCGGCGTCTGTTTCCAGGAGTATGTCCCGAGGGTACCGTTGCGCGCTTGCCGCCATAGGCCCTCCTTTGAATTTGTGAGTGGCTACTTCATGAACGCACGTTAACACAAAGCACGGAGAGGTCAAGGGGGAAGGTCTGGTAATTTCGTCCTAGCCCAAAGAACCTGTGAGTTTTCTTAGCATGGAGATTGCGTCTTCGGTCGGGTGATGGTAGTAAGCCTTGCGGCGCCCGGAGGGGGTGAAGCCGTGGCGGTTGTATAGGGTGAGGGCGGGAAGGTTGGATTCGCGGAGTTCGAGAAAGACGCGGGCAATCGAGGAGCGGCGGAATTCGTCGAGGGCGGCGAGGAGGAGGGCCGAGGCGACGCCTTTTCCGCGAAAATCACGCTGGACGGCGATATTGAGGATTTCCGCTTCGTCGGCAGCTTGACGGGCGGCCAGGAAGCCAACCGGTTGGCCACTTGCTTCGTACACAAGCACAA
>CATPAM010000237.1 GCA_955651735.1 Candidatus Acidiferrales bacterium
CCTCTATCACTCTCTGATTTTGAACGAACCCTTCGATCGAATTACTCAGAAATCGCAAGTCGAGCGCCTGGATGTGGTGCCAGCGGATAAGAATCTTGCTGGTGCCGCTGTCGAATTGGTTTCCGCCGAGGGGCGCGAATATAAACTAAAGTCTGTTCTGAATGGACTTCGAGAGAAATACCGCTTCATCGTTCTGGATTGTCCTCCCGCGCTGGATTTGTTGACTTTGAATGCCCTGGTTGCCGCAGACGCGGTGCTGGTGCCGATTCAATGCGAGTATCTGGCACTGGAAGGTGTTTCGGAGCTCCTCGATACGCTTATGCGCATCCGCAGGACTTTGAATCCGAGTCTCGAGATCGAGGGAATTTTGCTCACAATGTACGATGAACGGACGACCTTATCGCGCCAGGTCGCCACGGACCTGCGTAGTTTCTTCGGCGCGCAGATTTTTCAGAGCGTCATTCCGCGCAACGTTCGCCTGGCAGAAGCTCCAAGTTTTGGTAAACCTATTATTTTCTATGATGTCCACAGCAAAGGGGCCGAAGGATACACGCAACTGGCCCAGGAGGTCATCGTCAATGCCGAGAAACGCACTGGGACGGGGGCTCGGAGCGCTCATTCGGGAGCCTGATTCGCAGGTTCCGACTGCAGCACCAGTGTCCGGGTCGCCTTCCACGAGTACCGCGGCGGTACCAGCCCGCGAGCCAATGTCGGCGGGCCCACAAGAAATAGATACGGATTTGATTCAACCTAGCCCGTTCCAACCCCGCACACGGTTCCGGGAAGAAGCTTTGGAGGAGTTGGCTCGCTCCATCAAGGCCAGCGGCATCATTCAGCCGCTGGTCGTGCGGCCGGTTGGTGGACGTTACCAGCTAATCGCGGGCGAACGCCGCTGGCGTGCTGCGCAGCGCGCCGGACTGACCAGGGTTTCCGCAATCGTTCGCCAGGTTTCCGATGAATTAGCGCTGGAAATGACCCTGGTCGAAAACATCCAACGCGAAGATCTGAACGCCATCGAAACGGCCCGAGCTTTCGAGCGGCTCATGGAGGAATTTCAACTCACGCAGGAATCTGTCGCTGAACGCACCGGCAAGGACCGTGCAACCGTCGCCAACGCAGTTCGCCTGCTGAAGTTGGAGCCAACGATTCAGGAGTGGATCGAGGAAGGCAAACTTAGTGCCGGGCACGGCCGCGCGCTGCTGGCGGTCGCCGACACGCAACTCCGAATGCGCTATGCGCACCGCGCCGCGCGCGGCGGTTTGACGGTCCGGCAGATCGAACGCCTGGCGGCGCGCCGTGCGCGCACCGGAGGCGCAGCAGCGGGTGTTCCGCACGACGCCAACATTCGTGCCGCGCTCGACGAATTGCAGCGCCACCTCGGCACCAAGGTTCTGTTGCGAGAAAAGACCAAAGTGCGACCGGGACAGCTGGTGCTGGAGTATTACAACGACGCCCAACTGATGGGCTTGTACGATCGATTGATGAAGTAGGTCGGCTCGCCAGGACGTGCCGAGTTACTCAACCATCGCCTGATTCGACACTTCCGAGGCAACGCTTCGTTGACTTGTCCGCGGGTGTCGCTAGAGTAGTAAGGAGTCAATCCTGGGGGTAGCCATGTCGTGGAAGTGGCCCGGCTCAGCTACAAAGGGCGCAAGCAGCGAAGAGTGGACAGGTTTCATCGACCAAGGCGTGACCCTTGAGGGCACGCTTACCGTCACAGGAACGTTCCGCATTGACGGCAATGTCAAAGGAAACATCATCTCAGAGCAAACGGTTATCCTGGGCGAAGGCGCGAAGGTCGAGGGACAGATCGAGGGCAACCGGGTAGTGATTTCCGGCCGCTTCGATGGTGTGATCTTTGCCAAAGGGCGTGTTGAGATTGAAGCCAAAGGCGTCGTTACCGGCGAGGTTCACTCCCCGTGCATGGTCATTGATCCTGGGGGAATCTTCGATGGCCGCTGCCACATGCTGGCCTCTTCAGACGCCGTCTCGAGCGTAACGATTCCCATTCGCGCTGCCAGCACAGCCTAAGTCCCGCCAAGAGCATGCTAACCTTCAATCAACGATACAGAAGTTAGGACGGTCTGACCGCCCGCTTCCACACACACTAACCATTATTCGGCTGCATTCCTGAAGAAGGTTAGACCCTGGCTGTGGGAGTCTCAGTTGCAGACAGCGCCTTTTGCGCTTCCAGAATTCCGCCCTGGATGTTCATCTCCCAATCCACGTGGGGAACGGGCGAATCCGCAGCGGCCTTGTAAAACCGCAGGGCCTCTGCGGGCCGGTTCAACTTCGTTTGCGACAGTCTTCCCGCAGCCATCAAGGCCAGTAAGGATTGCCGTTCGTTCGGATGGGAGCGCGCCAACCTATCGTATTCCTCGACGGCGCGCTCAAAATTCTGCTGGCCTTCCGCGGCGCGGCAAAGTTCCAGCCAGGTGGACGCGGGCATGCGCTCGCCGCCGGAATTCAGGTACTCTCCAAAATCCTGCCAAGCGGCATCGACGTTCTGTGCCTTCAGGTGCATCTGGCAAAGCTTGATGATCGCCTCGTGGTACTTCGGAATGTCATTCTTGCGCCAGTAGAACTGCGACAAAAGGGTCCAAGCATCAATCGAAGCCGAAGTGCTGGCCGTGTGCGTTTGCAGAATGGCGATAGCTTCGTCTAGTTTTCCTTGATCCATTTTTTCGGCCGCTTGCACGATAGCTGGATCGGCGGTCCAGGCGACTTTCGCTTCGATGGCTTGATTGGCCACGTGCTCCAGCCCGGAATAGCTGAGCCCGACCGCGCCCACCGCGCCGAACACAAAGCCTCCGACGTGGGCCCAATGCGCTACTCCTGAAGAGCTCCCGAAAATCGCTCCCGAAAATATCTCCATGCTCAACCAGAGGGGAAGCAACCAGTACGCGCGCGCATGAAATCGGTAAGACCGAAAACCAAAGCCAAATAGCCACAGCATTTCGATTTTGGTCTTTGGATAGCGTACCAAGAACGCTCCCATCAGAGCGGCGACAGCGCCGGACGCGCCCAGCGTGGGGATGATGCTGCCGGGACTCGCCCAGGCGTAAAACTGCAGCGCCATCGCCCCGGAAACAAAATAGAAGATGGGATAAATGACGCGCCCCCACGTATCTTCGAGAATGGCGCCCGCAAGCCATAAAAACCACATGTTACCGATGATGTGCAGCCAGCCGCCGTGCAGAAAATTCGCGGTAATGTACGAAATTGGCTGCGGGTGCGCAGGAATGAAGGCGTAGCGCTGCAGAATCGAGTTGTGCTCAAGCTCCGCGAATTGCTGCTCCAGCGAATCCATCTGTCGCTGCAATTCAACAGGATCTTCGATCAAGTGCATTTTCGCGTCCCACGCGTCAACAACCTCCCGGTTTTGCGAAGTGACTCGACGCCACACAGCCGGACTCTCTTTTTGAAACCTGGTCACGAATTCCTGCGCCTCGGCGTTCATGCTGAGTTCCGGGTGCATGGCTGCAAGCAGGAGAATGTGCGCGCGCACCTCCGAGCGCTGGGGATTCTGCGCTTCGATTTGCCAGTGGGTTCCCAAAAAAGCGAGGATGTTAATGGCAATGATGGCGATGGAGATGACCGGCCAACGGCGGCCCTCCATGTTCTCGTGGCGCAAAGGAATCAGCATCGTTCGACGCCTCCCTGGCTCGGAGCGCCAGAAGTATTGTCTTCAGTTTAGGAGCAGGCTGTGCCGCAAGAAGGTTTATTCCCGGCGGTTCCTGCAATAAGTAACGGTTAAGCGATACGAAACACGGATGGGGCCGGCCGGTTTGGGCGCGACGGCGGTGATTGGCGTTAGGTTGACAGCACTCGGGACTGGCTCTATCGTTCCGAAGAAGCTGGCAAGAGGAAAATAGATGAAGATTTTGGTCATCGGTAGCGGGGGGCGCGAGCACGCACTGGTCTGGAAGCTAAAACAGAGCCCGCGAGTCGAGAAAATCTGGTGTGCACCCGGAAATGGTGGAATCGAAGCCGAAGCGGAGTGCCTGCCCACCGATCTCGCGGATGTTCCCGGACTTGTTGCCTTGGGAGAGCGACTCAGTCCCGACCTAACCATTGTCGGGCCGGAACTACCCTTAGTGAACGGGATGGGCGACGCCTTCCGCACCCGCGGCTGGCCGATCGTGGCACCTTCAAAACAGGCTGCGCAGCTTGAAGGTAGCAAGATTTTCGCGAAGCAGTTTTTGCGCCGGCAAGGCATTCCGACCGCGCAAATGTACGGCGAGTTCGCCACCTCGCAGGACGCTATTACCGCGCTCTCCGGCGTGAACTGGCCGGTAGTCATAAAGGCGGATGGTTTGTGCGCCGGCAAAGGAGTATTTGTCGCTCAAGACGCGGCGGCCGCCGAAGATTTTATCCGGCGAGTGATGGACAAAAATGAGCTTGGAACCGGCGGAAAACGTTTGCTGTTGGAGGAGACGCTCGAGGGCGAAGAGCTGTCTTTTATGGTAGTTACGGATGGCCAGCATTACGCCTCGCTGGTGCCGACCCGCGATCACAAGCGAGTTTTTGACAGCAACCGCGGCCCCAACACGGGCGGTATGGGTGCCTATTCGACGGACGAACTCTTGCCACCAAAGCTGAGAAAACACATCTTAGATTCAATCGTTGAGCCCACCATGCGTGGGTTGACCTCCGAGGGAATTCTGTATCAGGGCTTCCTTTACGTCGGCTTGATGCTAACCGCTTCAGGACCCAAGGTGCTCGAGTTTAATTGCCGGTTAGGAGATCCCGAGACACAAGCAATCGTCGCGCGGATGGATTTCGACCTAGCGCAAGTTCTTGCCGAGCTTGCCGCCGAAACCCTGGAGCCATCTAGGTTGAGATGGAAACCAGGCGCCAGCGCGTGTGTTGTTATAGCTTCAAGGGGATATCCGGGCAAGTTCGCTACGGGAATAAAGATCGACGGCCTAACCGATGCAGAGCGTGTTAACGGTGTGAAGATCTTCCATGCTGGCACCCACCGGAAAGACGACTCGATTTTCACGAGTGGTGGCCGGGTTCTCGGCGTGACCTCCGCAAGCGATTCCATCGAAGCAGCTATGGCCACGGCGTACGACGCTGTGGGAAAGATTCGCTTTGAAGGTATGCACTTTCGCAAAGATATCGCCGCCAATGCGCGCCGAGTGCAGGCGGCCGGGGACTGAGACATGGCAAGTGGGATGGGTCTATTCCGCGCCCCGCAGGGCACCTACCGATGGTGGAGATCGAGGAGATTCGCGCGTTGCAGGATTCAGGACTCGCGGGGTGCGCC
>CATPAM010000238.1 GCA_955651735.1 Candidatus Acidiferrales bacterium
GAAAGATCGACGGTTGGCGTAGTTACCGAACAAGAAGAACCCGGACTCGGCACGATGGAAACGCTCTGGCTTCCATAGTTGACCACCGCAACGCAGTGATTGGTTGGATTGACCGAAACACCCGTAGGAATCTGGCCCACAGGGACCGGGCCTCCGATAGGAATAAGCGTTCCGACGCCAATGTTGTAAAACTGCACGGCGTTTGAGCCCGTCTCAGCGACGACCACAACGCCCAGGGTGGGATCGATATCGATGGCGCTGGGATTGGTGCCTGCCGCAATCGCGGACGCCAGGGTTGCGGGAGGCCCGCCGGAATAATCTGGGAAAACGGCAACGGTGGTCACTGCCGGATTGTTTGGCACAGGCAGCGGGGCAGTTGTGCGGGATACGGACAGAGGGTAGAGGCCGGGAGGACCAACAGCGCTGCTGGGGAAAGTGAGGGCCAGCCGGCGCGAGTTGGACGAAGCGCCCTGCGGAATTACGTTGCCCTGAAAAACAGCAGAGGCGAAAGTGCCACCGGGGCCGAAGTACCCTCCATCCATGGTGAGAGGAAACTCACCGGTGGAAGCGCCTTGCACGACGCCGTTAGGAGAAGAGGCTACGACGGTGGGTCTGACCGGCACCAGGGTAAAGGTAAATTGCCCGCCTGCGGTTTCCGTCACAGGTTGACCCGGATCGGTGACGGAAACGGTATACGTCAGCGGTGTTGATGAATTCGGCGTAGTCACACCCGCAAGATCGGACTCCAACAATCGCAGGCGCGCGCCGCTGGAGGGAGGATTGACGGTCGTGGAGGTGGGAATCGGGAAGATCACTTTGACCTGCCCAGAGTTGGAAGTGAAGGTTTTAAAGCCGCCGTTCTGATCGGTAATAGTGATTTTGGAGGCCGAGGAAATATTGGGAGCATTGAGATAAATGTCCCAGAGGGCGCCACCCTGAGGAGCGATCGTAGGGGAAATGCCGCTGAAAGCGATCGGTCCGCCCTGGATGATGGTGATGGTTCCGGTAGCGAAGCGAGTGTTGTCACCCTTGGCAGTGGCTACGACCGTGAGGCTAGCCGGCGTGGTGCTAGCCCCGGAAGGGGTGGAGGCTGTGGGAACCGTGGTTGGGGCGGTATAGGTCGCGGTGGTCAGACCGCTGGAAGTAATGGAGCCGCAGGTCGGACTGCAAGTGGCCAGATTAGGTTCGGTGATCGGGGTGGTGGGCGTCGATTGCGTAACCAGCCAACTAACACCCTGGCTTTGCAGGTCGTTGGTGAGAACAACGCTGAATTGCTGCTGCTCGTTGGTGGGCACCGTAGCCGTGATGGGTGTCAGAGAGACACCGATGCCGGAGTCCAGTATGAGCTTCACACTCCCGGTCTTTTTGGTGTCTTGTTGCGACTGAGCAGTGATGACGATTTGCAGCCCGGGATACTTGGTCTGGTCGGGAATCTTGCCAGGCGCCGTGTACGTTGCGGTACCGGTGGCTTGTTCATTGGAGAGCGCGCCCAGAGTTCCATCTGTGGGGCAAGTCGCAGGAGTTGAAGTAGTGGGGGTGGTTCCGGAAACGGTCGTGGTAGTGAACTGGCAAGGTTGCCAGTTAACGCTTGTGTTTGTGGTGGTACCTCCAACAACCGTGGCGGTGAGGGTGGCCGACTGCCCGACGATAATGACCGTACCCACCGACGAAGTAACGGTGACGGTGACGGCGTTCGTCGCGGTATTGCTGCTGCCGCAGCCGCCCAGCCATAGGCTAGCAATTGCGACCGCGAGTGCCACGCAGTTCCAAGTGCTTCTCGACTTCATTACTCTTGCCTCCCGCACGTAAAGGCGCGCTTTGCGATCGCGCTCATCTTCGGTCTTGCGTTCAAGCTCTTACGGCCAGGCCCGAAGCGAAATTCACGTTGCACTAGAAAGTCCGGCTAACCGTGAAACGGAACGTCGTCTTGGGCTCGAAATAGTCGAGTCGCCCCGGGTTATTGATAATATTGTTCAACTGCGGCTGAATCTGCAGCGGGAAAATCGTTGGATCGATGCCGTTGAAAGCGTTTTTCAAGAACTTAACCTCGTTGGGATCGATGTACGGCGTAGGGGCAATGATCTGTTCGTGCAGCCGGTGCACGTTGTAAGCGTAGTAGACGCGGAACGGCGCCTGCACGATGGGCAATTGCACCACAAACTCGACACCGGTAGAGCCGCGCAGGCGAAAATTCGTGTTCGGCGCGATGGACAGCTGCTGCTTCAGATTTGCCCCCGGAAACTGCTGGGTGAGATTGGCGAAGCCGGTGGGGTCGAGCTTGAGTGCGCTCGGGCGAGCAATACCGTCGGTGCCGCCGTCGAAGAACAGAGCGGCGGTAACCGGACCAACGATGGGAATGCGGTATTCGACGTTGCCCGCGGTTTGGACGTCGCCGCCGGGCAAAGTCGCAACGTAAGTCAGCACCGGAACCGTGAAGGCTCGAGGGGTACCGCCAGCGGTAGGGTCGCGATAGGAAATTTGCACGGCGGAGGCTTGCGGGATAAAAGTAACCGGGGAAATCGACCGGATGTCGAAGCCGCGCAGGTCGTTTTCCCCGCCCATATAGAAACGGCTGAAGGGCGGGACTTCCTTGCCTGCATAGCCGGTGGTGTGAGCGAGTGTGGCGTGGAAACCTATGACGTTGCGGCGCTTCTGAATGGGATGGAAATACTTCCAGTCGAAGACGTTGGTAATGGTATTTACATTGCCGCCTAGCGGGCCGCCGGTAAAGCTCAGGGAGTAGAAATAGCTTTTTCCGGAGTGTTCATTGGTGGGATTGTCGATGGTGTTGTAGGTGATGGTCGGAGTAATCGTGCTGGAGACGATTCCACTGAGCGCACTGGGACCGGCAACGCTGCGGAACTGAATGTCCTCGAACAGGAAGCGGGAAGCATCGTTGAAGGGCGTGATGGTTGTACGCGTGAGCCCATAGGTAACACCGACCCTGGCGAAGGAAAGCTTTTTGAGCGGATAGCTGGCGACCAGCGTGAAGCCGGTGCTGTCCTGATTGTAATTCTGAATGAACTGCGGGTTGATGCTAACGGATTGACCGAGGAGCAGGGCTTCCTGGCGGGCCTGGTTGAAACTATACTTGCTCGAGAAGATGGTAAAGCCGGTGGTGATGGGGCGATCGAAAAGATAGGGCTCCGTGAAGCCGAACATGAAGGTGCGCTGGATGTCGCCGACCTGCGCGGAGAAGGTCAAGCGTTCGCCGAGGCCGAGGAAATTGTTGGTCTGATAGGTGAGACCGATGAAGGTGCCGGCCAGGCCGCTGACGCCCCCTTGTAAACCGATGGACTGCTTGCCTTTTTCCTTCAGTTTCAGAGCGAGATCGACGGTGCCTTCTTTTTGATTGCGCTTGATCTCCACGGCCTTGTCTTCCTCGATGCGGTCGAAGTAATCGAGCTGGTTGAGACGCAAAATGCTGATTTCCCAGGCGCGCTTGTTGAAGAGCTGGCCTTCATCGAGGAGCAGTTCGCGGCGGATGACCTTGTCACGAGTGGTGGTGTTGCCGACGAAGTCGATGCGGCGGACGTAGTACTGCTTCTCTTCGGTGAAGCGCAAGGTGGTGTCGATGCGCTTGGCGGCATCGTCGATATCGAACTGGGGCTCCGCGGTGAAATCGATGAAGCCGTATTGGCCATACGCTTTGGTGTAATCCTGCATGGCTTTCCGGATCTTGCCGGCGGAGAAGACATCCCCTTCTTTCAGCGGGAAGATGCTCTTGAGAGCATCGACTTTCAGAGAGAGGGCTTTGTCAGCATCGGCGCTGACGATTTTCAGAGTGCCCATTTTGTAGCGTTCGCCCTCATCGATTTTGATATTGATGTTGACAGCTTTTCCATGGGTACGGCCGGTGAGAGGAACTCCGAGACGGTAGCCCTCGCTATCGACGTTTTCGAGGGTGGGTTCGTTCACGACGACTCTGAAATAACCATTGTCCTGATAGAGACCACGGACGCCGACTTCGAGATCTTCGTTGAGCTTTTCGCGGTCGTAGGTCTTGTGCAGGACGCTGATTTCGGTGATGTATAGGGGAATGGCGTAAGGGCGATCGTGACGCATGGCGCGAACCAGCTTGCGATTGCTGAACGCGTGATTTCCGGTAAAGCTGATGCGGCCGACCTTTACCTTGGGCCCTTCTTCCACTTTAAAAACCAGGATGACAGCGTTGCTGGCGGCGATGCGCTCGTATTGCGGCGTGACTTTCGCAAACTGGCGGCCGTGCTCGCCGAGCAATTCCTTCAGGACGACTTCGGCTTTCTTGATGCGCGTGGGATCGAACTGACTTTCCACAGTGAGGCCGACCTTGCGTTCCTTGAAGCGATCGAGGATGTCGGATTCGGAAACGGAGTGAATGCCGTCGTAGCGAATGCGGCGGATGACCGGGCGCTCCCGGACCTCGAATATGACGTTCTTGTGGTTGGGTCCGTCGGGAGAATCCTCCACGCGCAACTGCACGTCCTCAAAGAATTGCGTGTTCCAAAGAGCCTGGAAATCGCGCCGCAGAGTCTCTTCGTTGTAAGGATCGCCGTCGCGGCTGAAAATGCGGGCCTTGAGGGTGTCGCCGCGAATGCGGCGATTGCCGATGAAGATGATGCGGTCGATTATGGTTCCTGGCCGCTCGGAAGGGGGATTCTGGAAGGAGGGGCCGGAAGCATGGGCGACGACTGATTCCGGCGTAACTTTCGACGCGTGATCTGAATCAAAGAGGAAGGAAACTGAAGACGGTGATGCTGCCGAATGGGGGTCGCGCGGCGCAGCGGCAAGCACCGAGGACG
This sequence comes from Candidatus Acidiferrales bacterium, assembly GCA_955651735.1. Classification (GTDB taxonomy): domain Bacteria; phylum Acidobacteriota; class Terriglobia; order Acidiferrales; family UBA7541; genus Acidiferrum. The sequence goes on from CATPAM010000238.1 coordinate 4,782, forward strand.
CGAGCGCGAGCAATAACGCCGCTGCCGCGATCGAGAGCCGGACGCGCATAACGCCAAACGGCGAAAAAACTCTGGTATGAGCGGCCGTTGAGGTGATCAAGGCCGCGCCCCCAAACCCAAGATGTTCTTCTCCCGCCAGTCCCGGTATGAGACTAGCCGTGTGCGCACCCGTGCGATCCCCTTTGGGGCAAACCGCTCCGCGAGTTCACGTGTTGCGTC
>CATPAM010000239.1 GCA_955651735.1 Candidatus Acidiferrales bacterium
GTCACAAGACCGGGAAGCCAGAGTTGCGTGACGCGGTTGGACATGACATTTTCCTTTCTTCGTGCGGTTTGAAGGTTTTTGCGAAGGGAATCCCAGTCCCTCACCTCGTCGAGGCAGCGCGAAGTGGCGTTCTCTTCGGTAAGTCCTCGCCTGCGCAAATCCGCGAAGGTTTCGTCGAAATGGGCAGCGAGTTCTTCTATGACTTCTTCGCGCTCCTGCGGGTCAAGGGCCAGCGCGGCAAGATGTTCACCCACGAGTTTGCGCCAATCAGGCATCGGCCACCTTCGCAAGCTGCCGCAGGGCATGGAAAAGTTCTGACCACTCCTGCCGCAACGGCAATAGCTTCTTTTTCCCCGCTGCGGTCAGCCGGTAACAACGCCGGCGGCGGCCATTTCCGCTGACTTCCCACGCTCCCCGCACCAGACCTTTGTTCTCCATGCGATAGAGAAGCGGATAGAGCGACGCCAAGGTGAAACGCAGCTTGCCGCGAGTCTGCCGCTCGATCTTGTGTGCGATTTCGTAGCCGTGCAAGGAGCCGCTCTCCAGCACGCTGAGAATCGCCAGCTCTGCTGTTCCACGTTTTGTGCCTGCCCCGATCATATATAGGAATCCTATGTGTAGCGGCCAACACTGTCAATGGTACTTCGTGTTCCCCAAGGCCTTCCCAGCGACACGCCTCTCGAAATTAAGTTTTTTCCTTGACAATCGGCTACTCCTCGTCAGTGTTGGGCAATATAGTGCCTTGATCCCGTACCGCCAGCATCCCTGCTGGCGTTTTTGCTTTCTGGAGCCTGCCAATCGGCCTTAGTTCTTGGTTTGCACCACACCACATCGTTGAATTTGGTGCAATACAAGCTCCTTAGAATCAAAACTTATGAAAAACAGGGGGGAGCGGGGCGTATTCTCCTTGCTGCCAGAACGAGGCTAAATGGAGGCTGCGCGGGCACTTAGCGTCGGGGCAGCCACGCGCGTGGCCGCGCGCTGAGCTTCTTCCCCGACTCGCATTCCGGGGTGGAAAACGCTAGCCAAGCCTTCAATACCGGTAATCAGGCGCGGACCCGGTCGCGAAAAATAGCTGTTCGCTTCCAGCGCATAGACGCGCCCGCTCCGTACCGCCGGTATGGCGTTCCATTCGTCCGCGTGCGACATCGATAGATATTCGTTTCGAGCTTGCCGTGCGCCGTAACCGCACGGCGAGACAAGAATGATGTCTGGCGCGGCGTCGACAATCTCTTCGAGCGTCGCTCGAAACGAGGGAGTATGCAAACGCCCCAAAACATCGTGCCCGCCGGCCAGCTCGATCATCTCCGGTACCCAGTGGCCCCCAACGTAAAACGGCTGCAGCCATTCCAGAAACGCAACGCGTGGCCGCTCCGAGCTCCCTGCCACGATCACTTCGAGCCTTCCCAATCGCTCGCCAATTTTTTCCAGCAACGCCTCTGCGGCGCGTCCACGCCGCGTCTCTTCGCCGACCCAGAGAATATCGCGCCACACGTCGCCAAGATCCTGTGGATTGAGGCACAGCACTTCGGGACGTTCGGCAAAGCGTGCCAGCGCAGCGCCCAAATCGTCAGGCGAGGCGGCGCACACATGGCACAAATCTTGCGTAATGATCAGGTCTGGAGCGAGATCTTCCAACGCTTGCGCGTCCACCGCATAGAGGCTTTCCCCGCGAGAAACATACTCGCGCACCAAACGATCGATCTCCGCCGGCGCCGTATCGTGTGGAATGCGCGACTGAATCACCACGCGCTTGCTGCGAGCTTGTTCCGGGAAATCGCACTCATGGCTGACCCCGACGACTTCGCGGTCAAAGCCCAGCGCAAACAGAATTTCGGTGGCCGAAGGCAGCAACGACACAATCCGCATGCACAAAATGTACCACACGTGATTGTAAGCGGCAGAAAGAAACTGGGCGCCCCTCGGCACATCTCTGCGCACTCCGCGTCTCTTTACCCAGAGCCTCGAAGGGTGCGTTATCTTTACTCTTGGTTCTCGTTCGACTGGCTATTTGTAGAGGAAATATTTCTTTCGCGACTGCTCAAACGTATCAATGTCGGCGTTCCAGCTTTCCTCAATTTTCTCCGGAGGCGTGCCCGCGTGCAGCTCGCCTATGGTTTCCGCATTGCCCACAAGCACCAAAAGCTTCTCCGGATCAAATTTCTCCGGATATAATTTCTTGAGAATGGTCGCAATCTCCATCCCCATGCGCATCGCGCGCACTGCCTGCCGATCGGTGATGCGCACCGACACGCCGCCACAGCGCTGCCCAGAATACAGCCCCATCACCGGAATAAACGGCTGATTCGCAAACCGCAGACCGGCCAGATGCCGCTCGTTAAGCGCCGCCGCAACCTCTTCTCCGTTGATCCACGGCGCGCCGAATTGCTCGAAAGGCGTTTCTGTCCCGCGGCCCACGGAAACGCCGGCACTCTGCAATATCTCAATCCCCGGATACAGAACCGCGCCCTTCAACGTCCGCAGATTCGGCGAAGGCGGAATCCATCGCGCCCCGGTGCTTTCAAAGAAATAATTTCGGTGCCAATTCTTCATGGCAATCACATGTAAATCGCAATTGATGTGATTCTCCGAATTGAAGAATTGCGCCAGCTCGCCGATGGTCAGCCCGTAGCGCACCGGCAGCGGAATGTACGCCGTGAAGCTGGTCTTGTCCGCATCCAGCATCGGTCCTTCCACGATGTTGCCGCCGACAGGATTCGGCCGGTCCAGCACGTAAAACGCAATCTTGCGCTTTGCCGCTTCTTCCATGCAGTAGCCCATTGTGGTCGTGTACGTGTAAAAGCGCACCCCCGCGTCCTGCACGTCAAACACCAGCGCGTCGATTCCCTGCAGCATCTCGTCCGTTGGCCGCTGCGTCTCGCCGTACAGACTGAAAATCGGCAAGCCGGTCGCCGCGTCCTTGCTCGATGCGATTTTTTCGTCGTTGCGCCCGGCCAACCCGTGCTCCGGGCTGAAGAGCGCCACCAGATGCACGCCCGGCGCGTGAGAAAGCAAGTCTGCGGTACTGTGTCCCTGCGAATCGAGACCGGTGTGATTGGTGATCAGGCCGACATGCTTGTTGCGCAACGCCGCAAATTTCTGCGCTTCGAGAACGTCGAGGCCGGTTTGTACGCGGCCTGGGCGGCCGGACTTTTTCACGCGGGCGTCGGCAGCTCCACAAGCGGACGCGGCTAAGACTACGCAGAGGACGGTGCGGAGAGCGCGCGCTTGCCATGCGCAGTCGCGAGTGAAGCGAAGGTTCTTCATAGCTCCAGCACCAATGATATTGTGGAACTTTGCTTTTGGAGTTGCGTTGTTCACGTGGTGTGCGTGTGTTATATACAAACTTTACATCCTGCGTGAACCGGGGAGACTCACAATTGGGGAAAGGACGCGTTGGCGTTCTGTTCGTAATTCCCGCCGCACTCATTTTTCTTATGGCCCACAATGCGCGAACGCAAAGCCGCCCGTCTGCCGCGAAATCAGCCGCCGCCGAGAAAAAACCCACGGCTCCGAGCGCAACTGCCCAGCGCCTCTCGCCCGCCGCATCGCAGTGGGTTGAAGCCACGCTCCACAAGATGACCCTCGACGAAAAAATCGGCCAGGTCCTTTTCGCGACCTACCACGGCAGCTTCACCTCGACCGACGCCGCGGCCTACGCGCAGATGCTGCACTGCGTCAACGATCTCCACGTCGGCGGCTTCATCAACATCACGCAAGGCTCTCCGCTCGGCATCGTCAAGAGCCAGGCATATCCAACCGCTGTGCTGATGAATCAGTTGCAAGCCAAATCCAAATTGCCGCTGCTGGTCGGCGCCGATTTCGAGCGCGGCACAGCCATGCGCCTGGACGAAGGCACGTCGTTTCCCACCGCGATGGCGCTCGCCGCCGCGGGAAATCCCCGCGACGCGTACACCATGGGCAAAGTCACCGCCCTCGAAGCCCGCGCCGTCGGCATTCACTGGGTCTACGCGCCTGATGCTGACGTGAACAACAATCCCGGCAATCCCATCATTAACACGCGCTCCTTCGGCGAAGATCCCGCACGCGTCGCAGAATTCGTCAAGGAATTCGTCCGTGGCGTGGAAGAAAACGGCGCGCTGGCCACTGCGAAGCATTTTCCCGGTCACGGCGACACGGCGAGCGACTCGCATATTGATTTGCCGGTGATTCACGCGGACCGTGAACGGCTGGAACAGCTGGAGTTCGTGCCGTTTCGCGCGGCCATTTCCGCGGGCGTGAGCAGCATCATGACCGGTCATCTCTCCGTGCCCGCTCTCGAGCCGGATCCCAACACGCCCGCAACTCTTTCCTCCCGAATTCTGACCGGTCTCCTCCGCAACGAACTCCACTTCGAAGGCCTCGTCGTCACCGACGCCATGGACATGGGCGGCATCACAGTGCGCTACGCCCCCGGCGAAGCTGCCGTGCGTGCCTTCGAAGCCGGCGCAGACGCGCTGCTAATGCCGCCGGTGCCCGACGCTGCGTTCGAAGGCCTGCAGAACGCCCTGAAATCCGGCCGCATCTCCCGCGAGCGCCTCGACGCATCTGTGCGCCGCATCCTGCACGCCAAAGCCAAACTCAGCCTCGACAAAGATCGCCTCGTCGACATCAACGCCATCAACCAGAAATTTGGGCATGTCGCGTGGCAGAGCGAGGCGCAGGACATTTCCGATCGCGGCGTGACGCTTCTCCGCGATACGCAGCACCACTTGCCGCTTGACGCTACGAAGCCGACGCGCGCGCTTCTGCTTGTCTTTTACGCCGATCCGGAACCTTACCCGGCAGAGGATTTGGAGCGCGAACTGCGCCCGCGCTTTGATTCGCTCATCACGCTGCGTGCGGACACCAAGTTCGTCAAAGCCGACATGCTAAAGCTGCCTCCGCCCGACTCTTACGAAGTGGCGATTCTCGCGCTCTTCGTGCGCGTCAGCGACCGCAAAGGAAATGTCGACGTGCCTCCCGAGCAGGCCGCGCTAGCCGAGCAACTTTTCAAATCCGGCAAGCCGGTAATCACCGTCGGGCTCGGCAGCCCCTATCTAATCGAGCGATTTCCGCAAGCGGAGACGTGGCTGGCGGCGTTCGGCATCAGCGACGTAGCGCAGATCTCGGCGGCGCGCGCGCTCTTCGGCCAAATTCCCGTACGCGGACATTTGCCCGTAACCATTCCCGGCGTGGATATGAAATTGGGTTTCGGTCTTGAGCTGCCGGAAAACGCCATGACGCTCCAGCCGATGGACGCTCGCGGCGAGGCCCCGCTCCAAACCGCGTTCCAAGTGATCGAGCGCGCCGTCGCGGACAAAGCCTTCCCTGGCGCCACGGTGGCCATCGGTTATCGCGGAAAGGTTTCGCTGCATGCCTTTGGGAATCTGAGCTACGCCGCCAATGCGGCCGCCGTCGACACGCACACGATGTACGACATCGCCTCGCTCACCAAAGTAGTGGCCACGACAACGCTCGTAGCCAAACTCGTGGAAGGCGACTTCCCCGTTCCGCTCGATCTCGACGCGCGCGTCGAGCGCTACTTGCCGGAATGGGCCACGGGACCGCAACCCGAATGGCGCCGTCAGGTCACGGTGCGTCATCTACTCACGCACACTTCAGGCCTGCCGGCCTTCAAGGAATATTGGCGCACGTCAAAAAATAAGCAGGACACGCTCACGAAAATCTTTGCTGAGCCGCTGGAATACGAGCCGGGCACAAAAGAAATTTACTCCGACCTTGGCATCATTCTGATGGCGGAGATCATTGAGCGTCTCACCGGCCGCACGCTCGACGACCTCGCAAAAACCTATATCTTCGCCCCACTGGCTATAAAAGACACCATGTTCCGCCCGCCCAAAAAACTGTGGCCGTGGATTGCGCCGACGGAGATCGACAACAATTTGCGCCACCGTTTGGTGCAAGGTGAAGTGCACGACGAAAACGCCTTGGCCATCGGCGGCGTCTCGGGTCACGCCGGACTCTTCAGCACCGCGCCCGATCTCGCTGCCTTTTGCCAGATGCTCCAGAATGGCGGCGTCTACGCACATCGCCGCATTCTGCGGCGCGCGACCCTCGCACAATTCACCACGCCGCAGCAGCTATCGAGCGGCACGCGCACCCTCGGATGGGCGGTGCCCACCGAAGGCGGTTCCAGCGGCCATTATTTTTCGGCGCACAGCTTCGGCCACACCGGCTTCACCGGCACCAGCATCTGGATCGATCCCGACCGCCAGCTTTTCGTGGTCCTACTGACGAATCGTGTCCATCCCACGCGCGAAAACCAAAAGATCGCCGAACTCCGCCCCGCCTTCCACGACGCCGTGATGCAAGCGCTGGGATTTGCGATGGTCGCAGCGCCGGCAAAGTGAATCAGTTTTAAATTATCTTGGTAGCTGCTTACCGTCGGAGGGCCTTTTGCTCTAAGTCTTGAGCGGCTTGCTGCAGATCGTCTGGCTTGCCCAAATCGCGCCAATAATACTCATCGGCGCGAAATGCGACGATGCTTTCTCCTTGGCCGGCTAGCCTCAAATACGAAGTGATGATTGAGAAGACTCCTACTTCGGTCATTTTGGCCAACAGCCGAGGCGAAATAATGTGGATTCCCGAGAACGCCAGGGCTTTGCTCTGCTTTGAAGATCGAACAATCTCAACATCCTGCTCGCGCCCGGCCTTCCGCCCGCAAAGCTGAAGGTGCTCGTCGAAGAGCAAGTAGCGGGTGGTTTCCCGCTCTTGCACCGCCAGCGTCGCGAGTGCTTTGTTCTGCCTGTGTGATTGCATCATGCGCTGTAAATCGATAGTGCTGATGACATCGACGTTGTGCAGCAGGAAGGGCTCTTCGCGGCCGGAGGCCTCGAGGAAGAACCAGCCGGCCTTTTTGAGCCCGCCGCCTGTATCGAGCAACAAATCCTCACGCGAAACTTCAATGCGCATGCCGAAGTTGTCCCGGGATTTCAGGTAATCGACGACCATATCCGCAAAGTGATGTATGTTGACGATCACTTCGCTAACGCCAAACGCCCGCAAACGAGCGAGCGTAATGTCCAAAAGCGTGCGACCGGCGATTTCCGCCAAGGCTTTTGGGCGATTGTCCGTCAGCGGCCGCAAGCGCGTGCCCAGGCCCGCAGCCAGGATCATGGCTTTCATCGAGGGGCTTTCATCGAGGGGCCTTCATCGAGGGGCCTTCATTTGCCCAGCTTCTCCAGCTCCAGATGACGCACCGCCACCTCTACCCCATTCGTGGCACGGAAATGTTTGGCCAACTGCTCCGCCAGAAAGACCGAGCGATGCTGCCCGCCGGTGCATCCGAAAGACACCATCAGGTTCTTGAAGCCGCGCTGCCGGTAACTGCTGACACTGGCATCCACCAGCGACATAACGCTGGCCAGAAACTGGTGCACGCTCTCCTGCTGATTTAGGTAGTCGATCACCGGCGCATCTTTTCCGGTCAGCGCTTTGAAGCGCTCTTCGCGGCCGGGATTCGGTAAGCTGCGGCCATCGAACACAAATCCCCCGCCGTGCCCGCTCTCGTCCCTCGGCAAGCCGCGGTGAAAGGAAAAGCTGAAAATTCGCACGACCAGATTCTCGGCTTCGTTCGCCAGGCTCTGCAATTTCTCCGAAGCCAGCATGCTCTGAAACCCGCCCATCAGCGTGGGCAGCGCAATGGGCAGCTCGACGTGATGCAGCAGCCAGCGCAGGTTCTTCAGTGCGTACGGCACGCTTTGCAGGAAGTGCGCTTTGCGCTCGTAAAAGCCGCGAAATCCGTAGGCGCCCAAGGCCTGCATGATGCGCACGTAAACGTAGGCGTAGTAGTGCCGCATAAACGCTTCGCGCTCGAGCTTTACGTAATGGCCCAGCGCTTCAAGATAATGATTGAGGAAATCCTCGCGCATCTCTGGCGGCAGGTCGGCCTTGGCATCGAACAAAAGAGAAGCAATGTCGTATTGCAGCGCGCCTTTGCGGCCGCCTTGGTAATCCACAAAAAACGGCTCGCCACTCTGCAACAAAATATTTCGCGACTGAAAATCGCGGTACAGAAAATAATCGCGGTCCGCGGTCATCAAGAATTCCGTCAGGCGCCCGAAATCGTTTTCCAACGCTTGCTCGTTGAAGGGAATGCCCGCAAGCCGAAGAAAATAATATTTGAAATAGTTCAGATCCCACGCGACGGACTGGCGGTCAAAACTGGCGATCGGATAACAAACGTCGTAGTTCAAATCGCGCCCGGCTGCCACCTGAAACCGCGGCAACACCGCGACCACTTTGCGATAAGTGTCCGCCACGGTCGGAGCGATGGTCTCCCCGCTGCGATTTGTCGTGAGAAACTTAAACAGCGTGGTGTCGCCCAGGTCTTCTTCCAGATAAGCACCGTGGTTCAGGTCTTCGCCATAAATTTCCGGCACCGACAGTCCATGTTTGCGAAAATGCCTGGAAAATTCCAGGAAGGCGGCGTTCTCTTCGCGCACGCCGTACAAAATGCCGATCGCGCTGGAGCGCTCGTTGGAAAGCCGGATGATCTTCCGTCCCGACCCTCCGAGCTCTCCCTGCAGCGGCTGAATCCGGTTCACCGGCCAGTGAAAATGCTCTTCAAAAAGCCTGTTGAGAATGTCCATGAATCAGATTTCCGGCAATGCTGTCTACAAATCGCCACAGCCAAACTGATTTCCATCATAGCCGATTCTAGGTTGCTCCCCGCAAATGAGGAGGACGAGTTTCGCGAAAGGGTGTTAACGACTTGTTGGCAGGGTCCATGCCGTTTTGCCACCGCTTATTCGGCGCACTGCAGTCAACGGCTATA
>CATPAM010000240.1 GCA_955651735.1 Candidatus Acidiferrales bacterium
GCTTCGCACCGTTTGCACACCGAGAAGCTGAGCGAGGAGGAGAACGCGCGGGTGTTTGGGAAATGCGCGAATCCTTACGGGCACGGGCACAACTACGTGCTGGAGATCAGCGTTTCGGGGGATGTGGACCCCGCGACGGGGATGATTGCGAATTTGGCAGACCTAGATAGCTTTGTGGAGCGAGAAGTGATTGAAGTGTTCGATCTTCATTCGCTGAATGAGGACGTGGCGGCGTTTCGCGACGTGGTGCCGACTACGGAGAACTTGTGCATTGAGATTTATGAGCGCTTGAAGAGTTTTCCGAAGGCGAAGCTGGAGCGGGTGCGGGTGCAGGAGACGACCAATAATAGTTTTGAGTATGACGGAAGCCAGAAGGGGAAGCGATCGTGACCAAACCAATGGAAGAGATTCTGCTGAACGACATTAAAGACGGCGCGAAGGTGGAGAGCGTGGCGTCTCTGGTGCGGAAGATGATTGCGCTAATCGGGGAGGATCCGGAGCGCGAAGGGTTGAAGAAGACGCCGGAGCGGTATGAGAAGGCGCTGAAGTTCTTGACCAGCGGGTATCACCAGAACGCGGACCATTTGTTGAACGGGGCGACGTTCAGCGTGTGTTATGACGAGATGGTGGTGGTGAAGGACATCGAGTTCTTCAGTTTGTGCGAGCATCACTTGCTGCCGTTTTTTGGGAAGGCGCACGTGGCGTATCTGCCGAGCAAGAAAGTGATTGGGTTGAGCAAGGTGGCGCGGCTGGTGAATATGTACGCGCGGCGGCTGCAGATTCAGGAGCGCATGACCAGCCAGATTGCGCACGCGCTGGAGGAAAAGATTGCTCCACAGGGCGTGGGAGTGATCATCGAGGCGCGGCACTTGTGCATGCAGATGCGCGGGGTGGAAAAGCAGCATGGGCAGGCGGTGACTAGCGCGATGCTGGGAGCGTTTCGAGAGAATAAGCAGACGCGGGATGAGTTTTTGGCGTTGGTGGGGAAGAAGCAGAGCTGAGCGCCTGGCTCAGCGAAGGTTGCGGCGTTTTGCTGCGGCGCGGGCGCGACGGACGCGGTCGCGGTTGCCGCAGGTGCGGTCGTTGCACCAGCGGCGCGTGCTTCCCTTGGTGACATCGTAATAGGCCCAGCGGCAGCCGTCGTTGGCGCAAATCTTCACGCGTTCACGATCGTAGCGGGTCAACGTGTCGGCGAGTGACGCGGCAATCCTCGATAAAATCCAGGGCCAGCCGGAACGCACGGGAAAAAGCTCCGCGCGAAATCCATTTTGGTGCTGGAAGAGTTTCTGGCGGGCGGGCACCATGAGTGCGGCATTGAGGGTGCGGAGATCGCTGGCGCCGGGCGTGCGGCCGGCGGCCAAATTTTCGGCAACGCCGCGCAGGAACTCCCGCAAATCGCCAAGGGCGCGGAGCGGAACCGACGGCGGAAGCGAATCTGCCAGATGAAAATGACGCAAGAAATTGGCGAGCCAGAGGGGATTGCGCAGATGGTCGGTCAGGCAGCCGAAGCCGTCGCGCTCCTGGCTGTTGACGAAGTCGAGCCAGGCGAACTGGCCGCCGAAACCGGATTGGCGATAGTCCTGCAGGGTGCGAATCATGCTAATGAGGTAAATGCGCTTGACTCGTTACGCGAGCTGCGCTACTCTCAGGTAATGAGTATAACACAAATAGCTCGTTACACACCAGGGGGCATGCCTTCCGCTGTGGCGCCAGCAAGGCGCCGATCATGAGCGCTCCTGCAATCACTAGGGTTTCCGCGGCCGGAGTTTTGCCTGCGAGCAGGACGCGCTCGCTGCGCGTGCAAGTTGCGCTGGCCTTCTTCGCGATTTACATCATCTGGGGCTCGACGTACTTGGCCATCCGCTACGCGGTGGAAACAATTCCTCCGCTGTACACTGCCGGATTCCGGCACCTCGTTGCCGGAGTGATTCTGCTGGCGTGGTGCGCCTGGAAGAAGCTGCGCCCGACGCGCGCGCAATTGCGGGCCAGCGTCATCATCGGCGCGTTGTTTTTTCTCGGTGGGCACGGCGCGCTGCATTGGGCGGAGCAGCGGATCAATTCAGGGCTGGCGTCGCTGTTGATCGCGACCGAGCCGATCTTCGTTTTCGTGCTGGCGGCTGCGGCAGAGAAACGCTGGCGCATGAATGCGCGGTTGCTGGCGGGGATTGCGCTGGGCCTCGGCGGGGTGGCGCTGCTCTTTGGGAAGAACACGCTGATGACCGGGCCGGGAGTGGCGATTGCGGCGGTGGTTACTTTGCTGGGCGCGCTGTCGTGGGCCGTGGGGATTGTGTATTCGCGCAAGTCGCATCTGTCCGGCCATCCGCTGCTGCTGTCCGCGCTTTCGTTGGTTTCGGGTTCGCTGTTGCTGCTGCTTGCGGGCACGATTGCCGGAGAGGGCCGGGGCTTTCATTTCGCAGCCGTTTCGCACCGCTCGTGGATGGCGCTTGGGTATCTGGTTCTGTTCGGATCGCTGATTACCTTCACCGCCTACAACTGGCTGCTGGAGCATTACTCGCCGACGCTGGTGGCGACGCACACGTACGTGAATCCGATAGTGGCGGTGTTGCTGGGATGGCTGCTGGCGAAGGAGACAGTGACGTTGAATGTGGCGATGGCCGGCGCGATGGTGATCGGCGCAGTTGTGCTGGTGGATCGTGGGACGGTGCGCCTGCAGCGGGAGGAGTGACGGCGAATTGCGAGAGAGTTTTGGACGCCGAAAAATGAGCGGCCCTTCGCAGCTCAGGATAAACAAGACCGCTGCATTCTAAGAAGGGCAACGGACAGCCACAAATGGCTGTCCCACATTGGCCGGGTGAAGCGCGGCCCCTACTTTACTTGATGTCGACAGAGGCGCGAGTGTTTTCCCATTCCATTTTCAGGGTGCAGCCATTGCCAGCCGGATCGAGGGTGATGGTGAAATTTTCAACAGGTGCTGAAGTTTTCGAAACTTTCATGTCGATGCGGGCGAGGTCGTTGTCGGGACCGGGATACGCGGTGCCCCATTCGCCAGTTTTTTTGCTGATGACAAGCGTCCATTTGTCTTCGTCGGGAACTGTGAAGATTGTGTACTTGCCAGCGGGGACGGCTTTTCCGCCGATAGTGATATCGGACGAAGTGACCAAGGAGGTGGCTTCATTGGCACCGGCGCGCCAGACTTGACCGTAGGGAACGAGACTGCCGAAAATTTTGCGGCCCTTCGCGCGCGGGCTGGAGTAATCGATCGTGACGGTCTTACCGTCAGCGAGCTTGCACTCGGCTTTCGCCGGAGGGCTGGGGCGGGACGATTTGTCCTCTCGCGCGAGAAGTGCGACGCCGGCGAGCGCGAGACTTGCAAGCAAAGCGCCGCCGATGATGATTGGTTTATGCATGTTGGATCCTCCGACGCAGAACTCTATCACGGGCGGAAGGGATTGCGGCGTCGAAGAATTTTAGACTGGGTTGGGATCGAGCGCATGTGACGTTCTTGGCGCTTGTGCGGACGAAAAGCCTCAGGTCGAGAAGGCGGGCCCTTCGAGGCCCAGGGTAAACCTGAGCTACCGGGATTGCGAGATCGGCTTGAGTTGAATCGTGTTAAGAGGCGGAGTTGGCCTTCAGGCGAGTGTTCTGATTGCTTTACAGCTTTGTTTGTATTGTGTTAGCCTGAATTGGTCGAAGAGAAGAGGAAAAATTCAGGGGACGACGGAGAGGGGCACTTGAGCGAAGCCAAGGCAGTGTTGATCGAACAGTTCCGAGCACATCTAAAGGACACAGGCTCACCGGAAGTGCAGATCGCGCTTCTAAGCGAGCGGATCAACTACCTGACGACGCACCTCAAGTCCCACGTAAAGGACCACGCATCGCGCCGCGGGTTGATCATGATGGTGAACAAACGGCGGCGTTTGCTGGACTATCTCAACCGCCGGGACCCGGATCGGTACCGCGAGATTGTTGAACGGCTTAGCCTGCGCAAGTAGCCGCGGTTTAGGACAGCGGCATCCACTGCGTTTCTGCGAAGTGACAAATTCCAGTGGGAGTGTGTCGGCGGGTTGCTTTGTGGCTGCCCGTCTATTACCAGGCGAACGGCTGTAGTTTGGCCGGCGTTCTCGTGGTGTAGGCCGGCGTTAGCGTCAACCCTCGCAAAACCTCTCATCTCTTCCACTTACAAATGAGCGGAGACGCATTCTCCGCAGAAATGCTCCGCTGAGGCGGAGCCAAAAAAGGAAAATTAGTTATGTCTGAAAACAATGTTACTCCTGCTCCGCACCAAGTCACGGTTGAGGTCGGCGGACGCCCGCTGATTCTGGAGACGGGCAAAATCGCCAAGCAGGCGAACGGCGCGATTGTGGCGCGCTACGGGGATACGGTGGTGCTGACCACGGCTTGCATGGCGCCGACCGCGAATGACCGGGATTTTCTGCCGTTGACGGTGGACTATCGCGAGAACACCTACTCAGCGGGAAAAATTCCCGGCGGATTTTTCAAGCGCGAAGGTCGGCCGTCGGAAAAAGAGATTTTGACTTCCCGGCTGATTGACCGGCCGATGCGGCCGCTGTTCCCGGAATCGTGGCGCAACGAGACGCAGATCGTGAGCATGGTGCTGTCGGCGGACAGCGACAACGATCCCGATGTGATTGCGGTGACGGGAGCGTCAGCGGCGTGCTACTGCTCGGATCTGCCGTTTGAGAAGCCGATTGCGGCGGTGCGCGTGGGACTGCTGGAGGGGCAGTTGGTGGCGAATCCTACAGTCGCGGACCAGAAGAAGAGTTTGCTGAACATCGTGATTGCCGGAACGGAAGACGCAATTGTCATGGTCGAGTCCGGCGCGCTGGAAGTTTCCGAAGAAGCGGTGGCGGATGCGCTGGAGTTTGGGCACGCGCAGGTCAAGAAGATTGTGGGCGCGATTCGCGAGTTGTATAAGCGCATCAATCCGAAGAAAGTGACCGTCGCGCCGTTTCCGTTTGATGAAGCGCTGTACAAGGAGATTACGAAGAAGTATGGCGAGCGGCTGCACGATGCGCTGGATACGCAGAAGCATCCGAAGAAGGAAAGTTATCACCTGGTGGATGCGCTCAAGGATGAGATTGTCGAGGCGATTCCGGAAGAAAACGAAGAGAAGCGCACGCTGGCGAAACGGGCGTTCGAGCGGTTGCGCGAGGAGTTTTTCCGCGACGACGTTTTGAACAAGCGGCGTCGTCCGGATGGGCGCGCGTTCGATAAGATCCGACAGATTACCTGCGAAGTGGGTTTGCTGCCGCGCGTGCACGGCTCGGCACTGTTTACGCGCGGGGAGACGCAGGCGCTGGCGACGCTGACGCTGGGCACGAAGGAAGATATGCAGCGGCTGGATTTGCTGTTCGAGCAGGACCAGTTCAAGCGCTTCATGCTGCACTACAATTTTCCGCCGTTCAGCGTGGGCGAAGTGAAGTTTTTGCGCGGACCGGGTCGGCGCGAGATTGGCCACGGAGCGCTGGCGGAACGTGCGCTGGTGAATTTGCTGCCCGCGGAGGCGGACTTCCCGTACGCGATGCGGCTGGTCTCCGACATCCTGGAATCGAATGGCTCCTCATCGATGGCGAGCGTTTGCGGTGCAAGTCTGGCGCTCATGGAGGCGGGCATTCCGCTCAAGGCAGCGGTTGCCGGCGTGGCCATGGGGTTGGTCAAAGAGGGTGATGACTACGCTATCC
>CATPAM010000241.1 GCA_955651735.1 Candidatus Acidiferrales bacterium
AGATAGGAATCCTCTACCGGCAGACGAGGGGGCACAGGGACGCCAGGGCTGGGCATAGCTGGATAGTTATCTTACCTATCCCCGCGGGGTCTGGGGAAAAAACGAAGCTGCGCTACTGCAAGGGAGCAAGTGGCGGTCCATCCGTACCATGACGGCACCCCGGAACAGCACTGGAATGGAGGAAGACGCAAGCTCAATAAACGATGCTATCCCAAAGCAAATAATAAAGATAGGAGCAACTGCAACCTACAGCGTCCTAGAAGCCGAGGAGGTAACAGAATTACCCATGGGCGTTCCCGTGAGCAAAAGGGGCAGTTTAATTACTCAAGTGGCCTCGAAAATTCCAATCCGAACAGGCGGATCTCGCCGGCGACGGATTGCCGGAGGATCTTAGCGGAGATTGGAGGAGTCTCATTGGGAATGACACTGGAGGAGCAGTGCGGCGAGGGAGCTGGAACAGTGATACTGACAACCTGGTCAGGGCGGAGGTAATGGGTCGAGGCGATACAGGCCCCAGTAGCGCTGATGTTAAGGGTCTTGGTGAGCTCAATAAACTCGACGCCGGAAGTGTCGACACCGCGGAGAAACACGGGCACCTGGAGGCTGATGCGCGGGGACCGACGGCGCTGCATAGAGCCCAAGCGCTCGCCTTTGTTGTCTATTTCGATTTCCAAGCTTCCCCCCCCCCGTTAGTACTACCGAACTAGTACGATTGATTATGCATATTCGATGCCAGGAAAGACGTTCTGACGGGCTCCTGTAAGTAGCTATCGACACAGCAGGTTAGATAGGGGGGTAAAGGAAAGGGAGAGAAGGTGGTCCACAAAGATTACTTTGCGAGCTACGGGGCTTCCCCAAATGTGCAAATGGAACGCTTTTACCATTGACAGGCGAGTGGGTGTTTGGGAGTATGGCGAGCATCGATTAAAGGGAAAAGTTTTTCCTATGGCGCCGCCAAGACGCAAGCAATGAGTGGAACAATCACAAATCCGCCGCTAGCCGATCCGCGTAGCACAGCTGGGTTCTCTAGAGGGCTGGTTGCGGGACTTCTTGACACCGTAGAAACTGCGCTGGTGGTCGCGGAACGAAGCGGTCGAATCGTGTTGATGAACGCGCGAGCGCGTAAGTCGCTGGGCGTTGAGCTCAGTGCGGAACCCGGAATCAACCTGTTTACTGGACTGTTAGAAGTCGATGCCAGGCAAATTTTCCGGGAGATCGAATGCGGAAAGCATGAAGTGCGGCTGGAGGTGGGGCGCGGCGGTGAGAAATTCTTGGCCAATGTGCAATGGATGCCGGAGCCGGACTGGGTGGTGGTGCAACTCCAACGGCAACAAGACGTCCAGCAGGTGCGCGACCCGGCCACGCAGATTACGGTGCAAGAGCTTCTGCAAGAGCGCGAAATAACCTACCGCAACCTTCTTGCGGCGTATTTGAAGTTGCAGGAAGTGAACCGGCAAAAAACGGTGTTCCTGGCCTCCGCGGCGCACGAGTTGAAGACGCCACTGGCAGTGATCAAGGGTTATTACGACTTGATGCTGGCGGGTTCGCTAGGAAAATTGACGGACAAGCAGAGGGACATACTGGAAGAATCAAAGGAAAGCTGCGAAAGGCTGGTCCGGCTAGTGTCGATGTTCTTGAATTACTCGGCGCTAGAGAGTGGAAAACTCGTGTTGCAGCTTCGCGAAAATGACTTGCGCGATTGCCTAGATGAGGTAGCGAAGCGATGGTCAGAGGCATTCCAGCGTAAGGGAGTGAAGCTGGAAGCGTCCCTCGATCCTTCGATACCAAATTTCCGGTTTGATTACCAGAAGGTGCAACAGGCGGCTGCGAATTTGCTGGACAACGCATTGAAACACACCCCGACGGGGGGCATGGTGACGCTTCATGCCGGGCCGCACTTCTGGGAACGGCGCGTGGCTGAAGTAGCGCCGATCCAGGAACGGCGGAGGTTTCGCTTGCCGCGGCCCAACAGCGTTGAGATTGCGGTGGCGGATAGCGGTCCCGGGATTCCAGCGGAGCATCACCAGGAGATCTTCGAAGATTTTGTGCGCGTGGACCGTAACACCACAGGAATGGGCTTAGGGCTGGCGATTGCGAAGCGGCTGATTCAGGCGCATCGCGGGAAAATATGGGTGGAAAGCGAGCCGGCGGGCGGCAGCAAGTTCACGTTTCTACTGCCCATGGATCAGAGTTGATCGGTTTTAGTGATCCGGATGACAGAGAGTGAAGGAGAGTTCGATGGCTGTGAAAGAAAAGATTCTTGTAGTCGATGATGAACCGAGCATAAGAAAGTATTTGCAGACACTGCTCGAGGTGGACGGTTTCGATGTGCAGACGGTGAGCTCTGGCAAGGAGGCGCTGGCGAAAATCAGCGCCGGGGAACGGCCGGATTTCATCATTTTGGACGTTTTGATGCCGGAGATGAGCGGGCTGGACACGCTGAAGGAATTGATGCAGCTGGACCGCAGCCTGAACATAATCATGTTGAGCTGTTCAAATGAGGTTGGCACGGTGGTAGAGGCGATTCGTATCGGCGCGCATGATTACCTGACCAAGCCTTTCGAGAAGACCGAGCTGGATGCGGCGATGCTGAAGTCGCGGCAGAAGAAAGAACTGACACAGGAAAACAAGGCGCTGCGAGATTACTGCGATCAGGTTACCGAAGATTTGAGCTTCTTAGCCGCGAGCCCGCAGATGGTTCGCATCCGCCAACAGATTTTGCAGATCGCGCCCGTCGATGTCCCGGTGTTTATCTGCGGAGAAAGCGGCGTGGGGAAAGAAGTGGTGGCGCGGATGATTCACCTACGCTCTTCGAGGCGCAACCAGCCATTCGTCAAGGTGAACTGCGCAGCGTTACCCGGCGAGTTGCTGGAATCGGAGTTGTTTGGTTTTGAGCAAGGGGCATTTACGGGAGCAGTGCGCGCCAAGCCCGGCAAGTTCGAATTGGCCAACAAGGGCACGATCTTTCTCGACGAGATCGCGGAGATGAGCACGCACTTGCAGGCGAAACTGCTGCACGTCTTACAGGATCATCAATATTCGCGACTTGGCGGGCGGCATTTGATCGACACGGACGTACGAGTGCTGGCGGCGACCAACGTGGAAGTTCAGGAAGCAATGAAGTCGGGGCGCTTCCGCGAGGACCTATATTACCGGCTGAATGTGTTGTCCATCAATGTTCCCCCGTTGCGCGAAAGGACGTCGGAGATCCCGCTGTTGTTCCGCCACTTCCTGGAAAAATACAGCGAGAAATTCGGGAAGGCGGCACCAGGACCTTCCAAGCACCTTCTGGACGCGGCGGCGAATTATCCCTGGC
>CATPAM010000242.1 GCA_955651735.1 Candidatus Acidiferrales bacterium
ACCAACAATCCGTCAAGCCTTCGCCAACTCTCCCAACTCTCCTACTCTCATTGACTTGCCCTCATATTCCGCCTACCATGCCTCGACTCCATGATCGGCCAGACCATCTCGCACTATCGCATCGTTGACAAGCTGGGCGGTGGGGGGATGGGTGTGGTCTTCAAGGCCGAGGACATATCACTCCACCGTTTTGCTGCTCTGAAATTCCTTCCGGATGAGCTAGCTAAGGATGATCCTCAAGCTTTGGCCCGTTTCCAGCGCGAGGCTCAATCTGCTTCTGCCCTAAACCATCCCAATATCTGCACGATCTATGAAATCGGGCAGCAAGAAGGCCAGACGTTCATCGCCATGGAGTTTCTGGATGGTCAGACCCTCAAGCACGTGATTGGCAACCGTCCGATTGAATTGGAGACGCTGCTCTCCCTGGGAATCGAAATTGCCGAAGCTCTGGACGCGGCGCACGCGAAGGGGATTGTCCACCGCGACATTAAGCCTGCAAACATCTTTGTCACTGACCGGGGCAGCGCCAAGGTTCTGGATTTCGGCTTGGCGAAGGTGACCCCCACGACCGTGAACTCCCCGGTCGAGGCGACGCAGACGGGCGGAATGGATGCGCACCTCACCAGCCCGGGATCGACGGTAGGCACCGTGGCGTATATGTCCCCGGAACAGGCTCGGGGCAAGTCGCTCGACGCGCGCACGGATCTGTTCTCCTTCGGTGCGGTGATGTATGAAATGGCTACGGGCACCTTGCCCTTCCGCGGCGACACCTCGGCCCTGCTATTCGAATCGATCCTGCACAAAGTCCCGGTCGCTCCGGTGCGCCTGAATCCGGATCTGCCAACGGAACTGGAGCGCATCATCAGCAAGGCGTTGGAGAAAGATCGCGATCTACGCTACCAGCATGCTTCGGACATCCGCGCCGACTTTAAGCGCCTGAAGCGGGAATTGGATTCGAGCAGGAGTTCCGTGACAGCCACAGAAGAAGCGGGCACCGCGGTTTCAGCCGGTTCGGGCTCGACGTTGAAGAGGGAATCGAGCGGCAAGACGGCCACAGCCTCTGTTTCGGAAGCCGATGCAACAACGCGGAGCGCGGCCGCGAGTGGGTGGTCAAGGCTGGTGGGCCGGATTGCGGCCGCATTCGTTATTCTGGCTTCCGCGCTTCTTGGCGGATACTATTACCACTCGCGTCATTCTTCGGCGAAGCTGACCGAGAAAGACATGGTGATACTCGCGGATTTCGCCAACACAACCGGGGACGTGGTCTTTGATGGAGCTCTCAAGCAGGCTCTGGCCGTCCAACTGGAACAGTCGCCCTTCCTGAACATTCTTTCCGAGCGCAAGATGAACGAGACTCTGCGGATGATGAGCCATCCCGCTGGCGAAAGGGTTACCGAAGATCTTGCTCGCGAGGTGTGCCTGCGCACCGGCAGCAAGGCCGTGCTGTCGGGCTCGATCTCGAACCTGGGCAGCCAGTTTCTCGTGGGGCTGAAAGCGACGAGTTGCGGCACCGGCGACGTTTTGGCAGAACAGCAAGCAAGCGCGCCGGGCAAGGAGGAAGTGCTCAAGGCCCTGGACACGGCTGCTACCGGCCTGCGTGCCAAGCTGGGCGAATCGCTGGCTTCGGTGCAGAAGTTCGATGTACCGATCGAGGCGACCACCCCGTCTCTGGGAGCGCTGCAAGCATTCAGCATGGGCATCATGACGCAGCGGGAGAAGGGCGAAGCGGATGCGCTTCCGTTTTACAAACGGGCCCTCGAGCTCGACCCGAATTTCGCCCTGGCCTACGCCAGCCTGGGGTTGAACTACGGCAACATGGGCGAGGTTGGCAAGAGCACGGAGAATATTCAGAAAGCGTACGAGTTGCGCGATCGCGTCAGCGAGCGCGAGAAGTATCGCATTTCCGGCCTCTACTACTCCAATGTCACCGGGGATATCGACAAAGCCGACCAGGTCTATCAGCTCTGGGCGCAGAGCTATCCCAACGACTTTGTACCGCACAGCAACGTCGGAGTGAACCTAACCACCCTGGGGCAATATGAGAAGGGCACGGCGGAATCGAGGGAAGCGCTCCGCCTGGAGCCCAACGCAGCCGCCAACTATGGCAACCTGGGACAACTTCTTGTGGCGCTCAATCGGCTCGATGAAGCCAAGTTAATCTTTGAACAGGCCCTGGCACGGAACCTCGACGGTGTGGGGGTACGTTTGCCGATTTATCAATACTATTTTGTCCTTGGAGATAAGACTGAAATGGCGCGGCAGTTGGCGTGGGCCGAGGGCAAGCCAGGAGTAGAAGATCAGTTGCTCGGGGCTCAGTCTGATACCGAGGTCTATTACGGGCACCTGAACAGCGGGCGCGCTTTTTCGCGCCGCGCCATCGAATCAGCCATGCGCGCGGAGGAAAAAGAAACCGCAGCCACCTGGCAAGCCATGGCAGCTCTGCGAGAGGCAGAGCTTGGCAATAGCGGCTCCGTGCGCCAGCAGGTGGCTGCGGCGTTGGCTCTGGCTCCCGGGCGCGACGTAACCGTGGTGGCCGCGCTGGCCCTCGCTCGCATAGGAGATTCCGCGCAAGCCCTGAAACTAGCCGACCACCTCAATCAGGTATTTTCCTTCAACACCAACATCCAGACCTATTGGCTGCCGACGATTCGTGCCGCCGCGGAATTGAGCCACAACAATCCTGCCAAAACGGTCGACCTTCTGCAAAGCGTAAGCCCGTATGAACTGGGACTCCCGTACCCGTTCGCAAGTGCGACCCTGTATCCGGTTTACGTGCGCGGCCAGGCCTATTTGCAACTGCATCAGGGGGAGCAGGCTGCATCCGAGTTCCACAAGCTTGTTGAGCACCGCGCGGCCGTCGTAAATTCTCCTTTGGGTGCGTTAGCCCACCTGCAACTAGGACGAGCCAAGGCGATGAGCGGCGACAAAGAAGGTGCCCGTGCCGCCTATCAGGATTTCCTCGCCCTCTGGAAAGACGCCGACCCCGACATCCCCATCCTGAAGGAAGCCAAGGCGGAATACGCGAAGCTACAGTGACGGGAAGGTCCTGCCTCGTCGCTTGCTGACTGGCGTTAGAG
>CATPAM010000243.1 GCA_955651735.1 Candidatus Acidiferrales bacterium
CGCCAAAATCGACATGAGCCAGGATTCCAACTGTGCCGGCTCGAACACTGCCGAGAACATCATTGTTAGCGGAGGCCACCTCGAAAACGTTTTCATCTATGTGAAAGAGGGGCTCGGCAATCGCACCTTCGACGTTCCGAAAGACTCCGTCACACTGACGCAGAGCGGCTGCAAATACAAACCCCACGTCGTCGGTGTGATGACCGGACAAACCATTAAAATCGTCAACGGCGACCCCACCACGCACAACATCCACCCCACTCCAAAAGACAATCGCGAGTGGAATGAATCGCAGGCCCCGCAAGCTCCGCCCATCGAGAAAACCTTCGCCCGCGAAGAAATCCTGCTGCCGGTTAAATGCAACCAGCATCCCTGGATGCGCATGTTCGTCAATGTAGTCAAGAACCCGTTCTACGCAGTCAGCGGTCCCGACGGCAAGTTCGAAATCAAAGGCCTGCCGCCAGGCGACTACACCATCGCCTTCGTGCACGAAAAACTCGGAGAGCAAGACCAAAAGGTGACGCTAGCCGCAAAAGACAGCAAAACCGTCGACGTGATCTTCAAGCCGGGCACGTAAGCGCGTTTTTTGGAGCGCGGCGGTCTTATTTACCCTGAAGCTCGAAGGGCTACCGCTTTTACGGCTGTAGCGCCATGATCGAGTCTTGGGACGGGCGAGGCGCGGATTTGCGAAACCGCGCCGCAACTTGGAAGTAAGGAGGCTTTTTGCTTCTACTGATGCTCTTGCTTTCCTTGTTGCTCGGCCTTCTCTCGCTCGCCGGCATCGCCTGGATCATCATCGTCGGCTCTCTTCTCAGCGTCGACGGCCTGTTCATGAGCCTGATTCTTCTCACCCTGGCCGGCATCTTCTTCCTGAATGTTTTCCTGGAGTGCCGTGATCAAGGTTTCCTCGGGAAAGACAAGGGAGCTTCGTCGAAGAAGCCGTCGGCTTCGAAGACAGAGTAAAATTCAAGACCAGAACACACATGGCGAGTCACCCACTAACATCGGAAATTGCGAATCCCCCCGCGGTCGCCGAGGATTCTCCCATGCGTCCTGCGCGTCCCCACCACCGCATGTCCACGCGCAATCGTCTGCTCTTCTTCCTCGTAGCCTGGCTGATCGTGCTGATGCCATTCCTTTTCTGGTGGAGCACCTGGTTCGGCCGCCATCTCTCCGACACGCAGATCACCGAATATCTGAACGACGACAAGCACCCACGCCACATCCAGCACGCCCTCGTCCAGCTTGGAGAACGCATGGCCCGCCAGGATAGCGGCGCAACGCGTTGGTATCCGCAACTGCTGCGCCTTGCGTCGCATCCCGTCGAAGAAGTGCGCAACACTGACGCCTGGGTCATGGGCCAGGACACCTCGGCCGCGGCCTTTCACGAAACACTCTTAAAGATGTTGCAGGATTCCTCGCCGATGGTTCGCGGAAACGCCGCGCTATCGCTGGTGCGTTTCGGCGACGCCACAGGCCGGCCTCAGATCGTCGCCCTCTTGCAGCCCGCGTCCGTCGTCGCGCCCGCCGCCGGCCGCGTCATCGCCATCGACAAAGTAGGAACTTCTGTGCGCCAGGGCGGTCTGATCGCCAGGCTACAGGATGGAGATCGCATCACGGAAATTCGCACGCCGATCGGTGGCCGCATTCGTGAGCTTTCGGTCGCGACCGGAGCACCCGTCGCCGCCGACGCGGAGCTGGCCTCGATCGATCCCGGCTCGGAGCAAGTCTGGGAAGCCCTGCGCGCCCTCTACCTCGTAGGCCAGCTCGATGATCTCCCGGCCATCCGCATCTACGAGCGCAACGTCCTTGAAATCCCCGATCGCCTCCGCGAGCAAGCCGTCCTCACCGAAAAAGTCATCCAGGCCCGCGCCACAAAATAGCCGCGAGCGTTCAGTACGTCATCGCTCCGACGGCTTTTTCCACTTCCGCGATGTCCACCATCACGATGGCGTCCCACGGGCAGCCATCCAGGAAGCATCCGTCCGGTCCCTTGCTGACGCACTTCTTGCATCCGATGCACAAAATCGGATCCACCTGGATGCGCCCAAAGGGATAATGATCCTCGTCCGGCACCCAGAACATGCAGTCTTCCACCGGGCAATATTCCACGCACGCCGGCGAACCCGCGCAGCCCGTGCAGCATTCCGTGATGACCGCAAGTTCCTTTGGTTTTTTCTTGCGCGCGGTGGTGATCCCTTTGGAGCGCGGCTCGTGCTTCTGCTCGTCGGGCACCATTCCAGCGGTCTTCGCGACTTCACGCTCGGCTGCCATGCGCCTCGGCTTCCCTCTTGGTCACCCTCATTTTGTCACACTTCTACTTCTACTTCTGCAGCGCGCATTCGCTGCCCGCCTGGCACCCGTCCCCCCCCGTAGGCTCAGCTCGCCTTCACGCCACGCGCGTGCACGGGAAGCGCTTGCCGATATTCGTGAAATAATAGTCCTCTCTCGAAGGCGCATGCATGAATTCGTTATACATCGTCGTGGGAACGTTAAAAAATTCGTACACGCCGCCATTCGAGAACTTCAGCTCCAGAGTCCCAAGGGTATCCGTATCTTGATGGTATCCGACTTCGGTTATGCCGTTCGAGGAAACGGGGATCCGATTCATTTGTTGAGAGCCCCCTTTCGTTCGCGGCGACTCTTCCCGCGGCCGGCTCGGGACACTCTCTCCGGTCGCAGCCCTCGTCTCTATCCTGGTGTTCGGCCTGTTCTTCCTGGGCTGCCCTGCGTGGTTCGTCGCCCGTCGCGTGCTCCAACAGCCGGATTCTAATGGAAAATTTCCTTCGTAACTATCAAATTCTTCAATCTTTTTGACCGGTTCGCAGTGCTCGAGGGGTCAGCGAGCGCTCGGACAAGTCGGCCCAAGCGAGCGCGACCGCGAAGACACTACCGCGCCCCAACCAGCTTGCGCTAGCTGGGGCTCGGCAGCTAAGGATTACTTCTTCAGCCTTTCGCCGATACCGGAAGTTTGACGTCCTTGGCCAGCTTGAACTTCAGACGATGTTCGGCAGCAACGGTTATGTCCTTTGTCTCCTTTGCCTTCGCCGCATCGCTGCCGGTGGCATTACTCTTGGTCTGGCTTTTGCCGGACGGATAATCGGGTCGGTCACCAGCTTGTAGGACTTTCCGTTCAGGTCCACCGAAGCCAGAGCCACGGTCAATTCCGGGCCCTTCTTGTTGGCCGTTACCACACGGCCAGTGATGTGCGTCCCCTTCGGGATCACCGTCTTTCCGTCCACCTTGATGGACGAAGAGAGAATCGCCGCAAAGGATTCACCCGCGTGGTTTTTGTTGCTGGCCAGTGCTTGGTCGATCTTCGCGCTGATTGTCGTGCCCTTTGGCACGGTGACCAGCGTCGTTTCCTGCGTCACTTTGCTTGAGACGGTGACCGGCTTGGCTGGCGCCGCGCCCTTCACAGCGACAACCTTGCCGGCATCAGCTTTCTTGACGGCAGGCTTGGCTGCCGCAGCTTTAGCGGCGACAGGCTTCCCCGTGGCCGCTTTCTTGGCCGGCGCAGGAGCCTTGTTCGTCGCTTGGTCCGTGGCCTGGTTCGAGCAGCCTGCAACGGCAAGAAACGCCGCCGCTGCTACCGCAAGGGAAAATTTGCGAAGATCCTGAGAGTTAAACATTTTCACACCCTCCAAAGCGGGAACCCTTGGGACGAAATGGGATGAGGCTGGTTTAACCCCTTCCCCTAATCAATTTCCAGATTGAAACCGCGGGTATCCCTATCTTATGTATAAAGCGTACAAAATCCGGTAGGCGGAGTCCCTACGCATTTGCTCCGTGCGTTTCCTTCCCAGCACCGGCCCATCGGCCAGTAACCCGCGCAAGTCCTTTGTTTGCCACACATCCAGAAACTGAGACCAGGCTTGTCAAACTAAGTTCCGCGAGACAGTGGTGGAGGAGGCACCGGTAATTCGCGCACGATGTTGCGTACGAAGTTTTTGGCGCCGGTAAATAACAATCTGCGGTATATTGCGAAACCCCAGCGCACCGCAATCGAGACTTCAATCGAAAGGCTGAAAGAACATGAAATCCGTTTTCTTGCAAAAGCCAACCTCACGCCGCGAAATGTTGCGAGATTCTGCCACGCTGGCGGGCAGCGCTTTCCTGGCGCACCTGTTCCCCACGACGCTGCTCCGCGCTTCCACCGCCTTAGGCTACGCGCAACAAACGCCTTCGCCGGTCGACCTGCTCGCGAGTATTCGCGCGCAAATGGGGGCGGCTCCCATCGAGGCGGAAAAGCTCGCGGACAATCTCACTTTGCTCTCCGGCCCCGGCGGAAACGTGGTGGTGTTGAACGGACCCGAC
>CATPAM010000244.1 GCA_955651735.1 Candidatus Acidiferrales bacterium
AGATATAAGTATTCGTTTCCCAGGTTGCCGACGGCGACTTCATCTCGCGGATAGGTCTGCGCCCAGAGGGCATAGACCTGAATGGCGCGCTCGCTGTCTCCCAGGACGACGTCGTAGTATACAGCCTCGATATGATATTTCTCACGCTCACTGACGCGGTCGCGCAGATCGTAGCCCTTTTTCATGTTCTCGGTAGCGAGGCTAGCCTCGCCCAGATTCACGTAAGCGACACCTAGGTTGGTGTACGCCATAGCAAAATTAGGGTCGAGTTCGACTGCCCGCTTATTTAGGAGAATGCTGGCGGAGTCGCCCTGCTCATAAAAGGTTTTTCTCGCCAACGTGTAATCCTTTAAAGCTTCGAGGGAGTTGGTGGTTGCTTCCTCAATGGGCGCGTTGAATTTCTGAATGGAGGCAAGCGATTCTCCGAGCTTGCCGCGAATGTCCGAAGCCACTTTGCCGAGCGCATCGAGGACGCGGTCCTTGCTGTCGGCTTCCGCTTCGGAACTTGCGAGCGATGCGCCATTCGCGCAATTCAGGCCATTCAGGATCAAATTGTAATGGGTGCCAATCTGCGCGATCGAGCCTGCCAGCATGGCCGTGCTGCTGGTCCGCTGGCAGATCTCGCGCGCCACATCCTGCGTCACGTGTGTTGTCGATGGCTGCCCCATAAACCGCAGGGTTTGCTGCAGTTTTTCGTCCGGAAGAATATTAAAAAATGGCGATTGCGCGAGCTGAACAGCGAGCGCTTGTTTCAGCGAATCGTCGAACACCGGGTCGCCGGTTGTATTCGAGAAGTCGGCGAGGACGATGGTGTCCTTGTCGGTGAGTTTCGGCGTGCGGTGGTAATAGAAGTACACGCCGCCCGCCGCCAGTGCAGCGACCACTACGAGCGTAGCGGGAACCAGAAGCTTCCACCGCAGGTTGCGCGGTTGCTCGGTGACGGCGGGCTGGCTTGCGGAAGAGGCGGCTTTCTGTGTTCCGCTGGATGGCATCCCAGGCGCAGGAGCACTCCTTACTGCTTCACCTTCCGCAGCAAACGCCACGCGGCTCGAATCGGTGTCCCGCTTCAGACGCTGCAGGTCAGTGCGCATGTCGGCGGCACGCTGGTAGCGCAGCTTCCGGTCCTTCTCCAGAGCCTTATTGATGATGCTTTCGAGCCCCTGCGGCAGGTCCGGATTCAATCGCACCGGCGCGACCGGCGCGCGGTTCAGTATCGCTTCGTAGATGATTGCGGTGGAGTTGCCGGGAAACGCCATCCGGCCAGTCGCCATTTCGTAGAGCACCGCACCGAACGAGAACAAATCGGTACGTGCATCCAGTTCTTCGCTGCGTGCCTGCTCTGGAGACATATAGGCGATCGTGCCCACCGCAGTGCCGGGGCTGGTCAGCAGTTCTTCCGCTGTGGCCGTCGCCATCGCGGAAACGCCCACGCCTTCAGCAACGCTCCGCACCGGGGCCAGCTTCGCCAAGCCGAAATCGAGCACTTTAGCCTGACCGCGCTTGGTGACGAAAAGATTCGCCGGCTTGATGTCACGATGGATGATGCCTTTTTCGTGAGCGGCGTCGAGCCCGTCCGCAATCTGGATTGCGAGGTCAAGTGTCTCTTCCGTTGGCAGCGGCTTGCCGGCGATGCGGTGCTTTAGCGTCTGACCCTCGAGATACTCCATGACGATAAAGGCGTGTCCGTTCTCCTCGCCTATGTCGTAAATCGTGCAGATGTGGTTGTGATTCAGTGCAGAAGCAGCCTGAGCCTCGCGCTCAAAACGTTCGAGCGCCTGACGATCGCGGGCCATATCTTCGGGAAGGAATTTCAGCGCGACGGGACGATGGAGGCGAGTGTCCTCGGCTTTATAGACCACACCCATACCGCCACCGCCGAGCTTTTCCAGAATGCGGTAGTGGGTGATAGTGCGGCCGATTATGGAGGAGGAATCGCTCACTGGCGGTGCATGTTACGCTCAGCGCCCCAATATAGACAATCGTGCAACGAACAGATAGACCTCCACATGCCGCCAACGGATGAATCGCACTCCGAAAAAACAGTCGGATGATTCCAGTCGCGAACAGCCCCGCGGACTACGTTAGCCCGATGGGGCCTGATAAAACCGGCTAACCGGAGATGTGGTCCGCGTTGTCACTTTTGCGATTTTGCCTGGATCACGGCGTACCCGGACATAATCCGTTGTGGAAGGGTGAGCGACAATTCGCCCGGAAAGTGCCGGGCATGAATGGCAGTTCTACGCGCCGCACGTTATAGGGTCTGTTGGACAAAGCTGATCTGTGGAGAGGTCCATATTCAGTGGCAGAAATCGAATTGCGCTTGCAACGTGCGTATCGTGGGCGTACTCGAAAACAATAGACTCGGTCGAGTAACGTTACTCGCGGAAGTGCCTTGGTCTGCGTGAGATTGGTGGGATACCCGCCTCGCCTGTTTGAGTATCCTACCGTTTCGCCAGCCGGATGTAGGAAGACCGCATAAATATTCACGATTTCTAAGGCGCCGCGCTCATTCGATGTGAACACAATTTCTGAAGCCCGAGGAAACTAAACCACCTGGCCTTAACTCGACGCGTCAAGGTGCTCCTTACAGAGAAGATTTCCTTCTCTGGGGTCTGGCCTTGCGGCGCCGCTCGACACCCTCGTTTTTGCTAAGACTTTTTTCGCTCGTGAAGCTAAGCATGGCGTGTCGTAGAAGCCAATTCGCCTTAGTCTGATAACCGCGGCCATCGGCTTTGAGCCATGCGATCACATCGGAATCCAGGCGCATAGTCACAGGCTTCTTCGTTGGCCGATAGAACTTTCCTATTTCGGCCCCGCTCCAATCGAGAACGGCAGGAGCATCCGAAAAATCAATGTCTTCGTCTCTTTTTGCGGCGATGGCTTGGATGTCTCGTTTCTGTTCCTTTGTGAGCTTCCTCATAGGCTCTCCTTTCCTGGGACTCCGCGGCGCGAGCTGAGATGATGCGAATGACCTCTTCGTTGTGCTTTTCATAAAACGTATGAACACCAATAGAATTGAACCCGGCCCTATGGCTCCAACTGTTATCCAGCGTTCCTCATCGTTAAAGGTGTAGTCGCGTTGCGTAATAGCGTAGGGATCGTCGAAAACGAGAACGGCAGTTTCAAAGCGAACATCGTGCTTGCGAAGGTTTTGCCGGTTCTTATTCTCATCCCATTCAAAGCGCATGGCTGGGTCGCAGCGAAAACACTTTACACGTTTAGTTTGCAGCTGTCAATACATTTGTACGTACGTAATTGACTCGGATTGATACCCCAATACCCCCCATCATCGAATATGGGCGAGAGTGCCGCCCTCTCCACCAC
>CATPAM010000245.1 GCA_955651735.1 Candidatus Acidiferrales bacterium
ACGCGCCAGCTACGTAAACGGAATGTCCATAGCGGTGGATGGCGGGCTCGTGCGGAGTCCCTCTAGAGCATGAGCAAATCCGAGCGGAGTTTTGATCTAACTGTGTTGCCGGGCTCCTTCGCGATGGTGCGTCTAGCGGCAGATGCGCCCTTGCCGCGATGGGCGGCGCAGGGAGAATTTTTCTCGGTCACGCGTACTAGCGATGAGCTTTCGGTCGTCTGCGCAGAAGATCCAGTACCCAGGGGTGTTGCCACGGAAACGGGATGGCGAGCGCTGAAAGTGACGGGCCCTTTCGCGTTGTCGGAAATTGGTGTTTTGGCCGCGCTGGCGGCTCCGCTGGCTGAGGCGAACGTAAGCCTGTTCGCCATTTCCACCTTCGATACGGACTATTTGCTGGTCAGCGGAAAGCAGCTGAATGCCGCCATCGCAGCACTCAAAGGCGCTGGGCACCGCATCAGGCAAACCGGCGCTTTGTCTTAACGGAATTGCCATGGAGAAAAAGAGAATGAAGATTGTATGGTGTCGAAACGCAAATCGAATTCGCTGGGCAATTCTCACGCTGGCCGCGGTTGCCAGCATGGCGATTGCGTCCACCCACTTGCGGGCGGACGACCCCTACGCGCGCAATCGCGACTACGATTTGCAGCATTCGAGAATCGCGCTGCGGTTCGATCTGGAGCAGAAGAAGGTTATCGGAGACGTCACGCACACATTAACGATTTTGCGCGATGGCACGTCGAAAATCGCGTTCGACTCCGTCGGCTTGGCCATTCAAAGCGTCACGCTAAACAAGGCTCCCTCGAAATTTGAAAGCACTGCTTCGAAGCTCATTGTTCCGCTGCCCGCAGCCGCGCACAGCGGCGAAAAATTCGACGTCGATATTCGCTACGAAGGCAAGCCGGCGAAAGGACTGTACTTCATTCTTCCGGACAAGGATTATCCCAACCGGCCCAAGCAGATCTGGTCTCAAGGCGAATCGGAAGACACACGCTACTACCTGCCTACCTATGACTATCCAAACGACCGGCTGACCACGGAAACGATTCTCACCGTGCCGGCTTCGTGGATCACGGTGGCGAACGGCAAGCTCATCAGCGTCACTAAAGCCGGGGACGACATGAAGACGTGGACTTGGCGTGAGTCTCTGCCGAGTTCGACGTATCTAATCACCGTGGTTGCGGGAGAGTTCGACGAAATTAAGCAGACTTGGCATGGGCTGCCGGTGACCTACTATGCTCCGAAGGGACGGGGCGACCGCCTGTTGCCAAATTACGAACGCACGCCCGCGATGATGGAGGTATTCAGACGGAAGCTCGGCGTGGACTATCCGTGGGAGAAATACGCACAAGTGATGGTGGACGATTTCGTCGCCGGCGGGATGGAAAATTCCAGTGCCACCACCAACACCAGCAGTTCCCTGCGCAATGCGAAATTGATACCCGAATTTCCGGGTGACGAAGACCCGCTGATTTCGCACGAGCTGGCGCACCAATGGTTCGGCGACCTGGTCACCTGCAACGATTGGGGAAACATCTGGCTGAATGAGGGTTTCGCAACGTTCTTCCAGATGGTGTGGAGCGAAGCGCACTATCCCAAGGAGCAAGCTAACTATGAGCGCTGGACTGCGGTTCAGGAGTGGCTCGGGCAGTCCAGCTTGTACGGCAAGTCGATCGTGCGTCACGATTTTGACGACTCCAGCGAGTTTGACGACAACGCTTATGGAAAGGGCGGCTTGGTGCTGTACATGCTTCGCCAGCAAATTGGCGAGGATGCCTTCTATCGCGGCCTGCGCCACTACCTGGAGGTCTATCGCGGCAAGAACGTAGTCACCGCCGATCTGATCAAGTCCATCGAAGAAGCGAATCACATCAATGTCCAACAGTTCTTCGACGAGTGGATTTACGGCGCGGGTGTGCCGAAGTTTGAAGTCGGCTACACATATGAAGACGGCAAGCACCAAATTGCGTTGACCGTGAGGCAAACCCAGAGAGTAGAAGGCCACGTCGGTATTTTCCACGTGCCCGCGGATGTCGAGATTACGACCTCATCAGGGACCAAGTTGCACAAGATTGCTGCTTCGAAGGATGCGGAAACATTCCTGTTGCCTTCTGATTCCGTTCCGTTGATGGTGCTCTTCGATAAAGGCGGACAGATTCTGAAATCAGCGGAGTTCCATAAGGAAAAGAAAGAATGGTTGTACCAATTAAAGAACGCTTCGGAGCTCGCGGACCGCGCCGAAGCGGTGCAGGCGCTGGCAAAATTCAAGAACGATGACGAGGTGGTGGCCGCCCTGGGTAACGCGCTGAACACGGACAAAGCGTGGGGTCTTCGCGATATTGCCGCCGACGCCCTCGGACGCATCGGCAATGCCGCAGCGGGCAAGCGGTTGCTGGAGGCACTGGAGTTCAACGAGCAGCCTTACGTTCGCAAGAACATTGCCACCGCACTCGGTAATATCAAGGATGAACCGAAAATTGCCGAGAAGCTTTCGGCTGTCGCTCGCGACGATGCATCGTATCGCGCGCGCGCCAATGCGCTGCAATCGCTCGGCAAACTGAAAGCGCCGAACGCTCTTGCGGTGCTGACTGCGGCGGTGAAGTCCGATTCGCCGGACGATTTTCTGCGCAACGCCGCGCTGCGTTCGCTCGGATATCTTGGCGACGACAAAGGCATACCGCTGCTTCGCGAATGGGCGGCGCCGGGCAAAGCGATCGAAACACGCCCAGCCGCCATTGCCAGCCTCGGTCGCCTGGAAAAGGGCAGTAAGGAGATAACCGCGCAAATCGCCAGTTATCTCACCGAATCCCATTACCCCATTCGCTATGCAGCGATACACGCGCTAGGTAGCCGCGGCGACGCTTCGGCGATCCCCGCGCTGCAAGCACTGCTGAAAAGCGATGACCTCAGCATTGAAATGGCGCCCACCGTCAAACAGCAAATCGCGCGGCTGCAGAAAGAAGAAAATAGTAAGGCGGCCGGCAGCGAAGAAGGTGACAAGGAGAAAAGTGGGGATTCCAACGAGCAAGCAGTCGCGCAGCGCCTGGAAAAGTTGGAGCACCTCCTTCAGGAAATGAGCGAGCGGCTGAAATCGATCGAGAGCCGCCTTTCTCAGAAATAGCACCGCAATCCTCGCGGTCTTGCGACGCCGTCTCTTGGCAACCCTCCGTGCTGTTATGGGTGTGAAAGCAAGATTCGCAAATCCCGCAGATTGTTCCCCGTCGGGCCGGTAACGATAGCATCGTTGAGTTGCGCGAAAAAAGTGAACGCGTCGCTCCGCCGAAACGCGTCTCCGGGATTCAAGCCCGCCGCCATCGCGCGCGCCAGCGTTTCGCCGTCGGCAACTGCGCCTGCGGCGGGGCTATTGCCGTCAATTCCGTCCGTGCCTGCGCTGAGCACCGCAACGCGGCGCCCGACAATATTCGCCACGCAGGCAAGCACGAAAGCAGAATTCCTTCCGCCGATTCCCTCACCGGTCACCGGCGAGCTGATCTCGCCGTCGGCGATCAACGCCACAGGGCGGCTGGGATTCGCCGCCTGCAGCGCGCGTAGCTGCGTGAGCAGATACTCGGCGGCTTTTTCCACCGGCCATTCGTCCGTCGAGTTATCGCAACATGTTAAGAATCCCCTGGCCTCCGAGGCGTGGTGCGCCGGATGAAACAGATCGTCCATGCCTAAGAGCAGGACAAAATAGGCGTTGGCGAATGCGGGATCGTTTCGTTTCGGTGTTTCGCTTATCTTTCCCTCCTCTACGCAGCGGCGCAGCGATAGAGGAAATTGTTGCATCATTTTGAATTGCGAGACGATGCGCTCGACGTCCGCGATTGTAGTTGGGTCCGGCAGGGAAGGACCGGAGGCAAGCGCGGACTCCTGGCCTTCCGGTACGTCGGTCACCGCCAGAGTAATCTTTGTGGCTCGACCCGCCGCCGCGGCAAGGCGGCCACCTTTTATGGCAGAGACATGTTTCCGGACCGCGTTCATCGCCGCAATGGGCGCGCCGCAGTTCACCAGCGTGCGATAGAACTGCTGAACGTCTTCCAGCGTCATCCGGGAATCGAGCGTCAACTCCGCGAGCGCCGATCCGCCACCAGAGAGTAAGAAAAATACCAGCGTTGTCTCATCACATTTTCTCAACAGCGCGAGGGTGGCTTCGGCGGCCCTCCAACTGTCGGCATTCGGGATCGGATGGCCTCCGACAAAATATTGCACGGCAGGTAGCAGACGGTCCGGCGGAGTCGGCGCGGATGCGATGGCTTCAAATCCTATGTCCTGAGGCAGCAACGCGCGCAAGCCGCCCAGCATGGCGTGCGCCGCTTTGCCGATGGCCACGAGTCGGATTTGCAAGAAGGACCGCAGGTCAATGGCGGTTTCGCCGCACTGCAGCAGTGAACCTTCGAGGGGCAGGTTCCGCTGCATCGCCGCAGGG
>CATPAM010000246.1 GCA_955651735.1 Candidatus Acidiferrales bacterium
GCACGTCAGAGAGCAGAGCGCCTTTGGGGCCGAAGGTTTGCAGGCGGGAGACCTGTAAATCCGCGCGATCGAACCAAATCTTGCGGAGGATCTCGGTACGATAGCCGCCGCGCAGCACAGTCAGGACGTAGTAGCGCGCGGTCTCATCGTTGAACTCCTCGAAGAGCACACTTTCTTCCTTGCGGACTTCGGGCCACAGCAAGGCATCCAGCAAGTGATGTGGACGCAGATTCTCGATGGGCTTTTCGCTGATGCGCTCCGCAGACACCGAGCCGACAAGAAACTTATTTTTCGAGGGGATCCAGACGCGGAACGTTTCGCCGTCGCTGGCCATGTCGAAGATCGTTTTCCCGACGACGGGCGCCTGGCCAATCATGCGGATTTCGGCTGGGCGCTGCGCGAGGAGAAAGGCTTTCACCTCGTGGTAATCCTCGATGACACCGCTGTACTTCGAGCCGGCGGTGGGCTTGAGCTCGACGGTGGCATTAGCGCTCTTCACGACGCGCGCGATTTCATTGTACTTCTCAAGAAGTTCGTCGCGAGTGGCGTCGCGAGCGACGGGTTTGGCCTGCGGGGGCAATTTTGTGATGGTCTTGATGTGGCCACCGCAGCCGCAAGAAAGCGATGCCAGTGTCGCCCAGGCCATCCAAATCAGCACACGTATGTTCAATCCGGCCGTCCTCATCGATACAAAGAGAGCAATCTAGCAACCGCAGGAATGCGCGTCAACGCAGGAGCCGTGGACCATGGATTCAGTGAGGCCGCGCAATGTATATGTCAAATTTTTGTACTGCCGGACGAATGCGGCGGATGACTTCGGTGGGCCAGAGGGTCGGGCTGAGGAGGGTCACCCAACCGTCTTCGGGCTCGCAGACGGCAGAAAACGTGTAGCGGGCATACGCGGGTTGATAGGCATCGAGACCGCGGCGCGAGAGCTCTTTCTCGAGCTCGGCGTCGCCGTCTTGTGCCGGATCGCCAACGCGCACGCCGAATGTCTCACCTTCAAAGCGCTGGAAGAGCTCCTCAAGCTGCATTTCACCCGGCTGCGGCAGCACCAGGCAGCGCTCGGCGGCTTCGCGATAATGGATGTCGTGAAGCTTGCAAAATTCGCGAACGCGTTCGACGTGGCTAAAGAAATCAACGACGAAGAATTCATTGGCCGCGAGGGCGGGAAAGACGGCGGCCCAAATGAGCGCTGCGTCTTTGCCGCGGACGGGTTCGCGGCTTTCGGTCACGAGCAGCTCGAGACCGACGGCCTTGAGATCGGCGCCGAGGTCGAGGGCTTCCACGTCGAGGGAGAACGGCGGCAACTCCAAGGCGCTCGGATCGAGGGGCGGTTTGCCGGGGGCGCTCATACCTCAGATTCCGTCTGGGGGAATTTCGCCTGGAAATCCGGTGCTTGCTTGCGGACGTCGAGCCAATTGAAGAAGGCGTCCGGAGTTTCGAGCCAGATGCGGAACCAGTTGGCAATTTCGATTTTCTCGGCGCGCTTGCTGGGCTCGACCTTGGGATTGCGAGAAATCATCTCGGCGCGGCGTTTCCCGAGGCGCGCCACATTTAAGACACGCTCGACGGCGGCGCGCTCGCCATGGGCCTGAAACTTGCGCATCAACTCGTCGAGACGCATGATGCTGAGTTCCGCATCCTCCAGCGTCTTGAAGTGCAGCAAATCCTCGAACTCTTCTTCGTACTGTTCCTCGGCTTCTTCCTGTTGCGATAGCACAACGCGCATACCTGCGCTTTTCAAAACGTCAGCGATGTAGTCCGAGCCGGTTTTTGCCTCTTCGCCGTGCTCAGCGATCAAGCGACGGCGGAGTTGCTCGATTTCGGCGGGAGTAAATTTCTGGGCGCCGATAGCTCGCGCGACCTGCAGAATCAGCGCCTTCTTGGTGCTGAGCATTTCGTTCATTGGGCTGCGACCTGTTGCTGCTTGGAATGAGCTTTGTGCTTGCCTTGAGACTTCTTCGTCGCGGCGTGCTTCCGGGGCGCCTTCGTTGTTTGCTCGTCAGCCGCGGGGAGAGCGGGCGGCGGGGTCGGTGGGTCGGCGGGCAGTCCTGCGAGCAAGCGGCGATATTTCGTTACGTTGCGGTTGTGTTCCGCAAGCGTGGCAGCGAAGAAGTGGCCGCCCTGGGTATTGGCCACGAAATACAAGTAGTCTGTCTTCGCCGGATCCAGGGCAGCGCGCAACGAGGCTTCGCCGGGGTTGCCAATGGGGCCGGGGGGCAGGCCAGCATGAACGTAGGTGTTGTACGGCGACGGGAAGTGCAAATCGGCGCCGGTGAGTTTGCCATTGTATTGCCCAGCGTCTTGCATCGCGTAAATCACTGTCGGATCGCACTGCAGCGGAACATTTTTGCGGAGCCGATTTTCAAAGGCGCCGGCTACAAGCGGGCGTTCCTCGGGCTTGGGCGTTTCACGCTCGACGAGAGAGGCGAGAGTGACGACAGAGGCTACAGGGCGGCCATGTTCCAAACCGGTGGTGTCGCGCCGGCTCTCCGGCGGAGCGATGCGCTGCCATTCTTCTTTGAATTTGTGGACCATCTCGCCGGTCACATCTGTTGGAGTTGGATGCCGGGACAGGAAATATGTCGCAGGAAATAAGAAGCCCTCCAGCGTTTTGGCGTGCGGGGCAATGTCGCGAATCAACTCTGGATTTTGCGCGGCGGACAGGAAATCGTCGGCGGTCATCAGTTTTTCCGCTTCCAAATCGTGGGCGATGTCAAAGATGGTCTCACCTTCACGGACGGTGAAGGACTGCTCGTAGATGTGGCCGTCAGCAATCTGCCAGAACACATCGTGGCCGCTGATGGCGTGGTTGAAGAAATATTCGCCGGCTTGCAAGCGGCGGCGTGGATGGCGGCGCGCGTAAACCTCAAAGGCGAACGCGCTGCGGATCACGCCGTTCTGCTTCAGCACGCGCGCCACGGTCCGGCTGGAGGCCCCGTGCGGCAGATCGACAAAAACGCCTTCCGCGGCAAAGCCTTGGTATGGTTGTTCGATGCTATACCACAACCAAGCTGTGGCTCCTGCAAGCGCGAGCAACAGCAGCACGACACCGAGTGCTAAAATCCCTCTCAATTCGGCCCAGCTCCTTTGCGTTGGCGGCGGATGGTGACCTTCACTTATCAATTTTGCCCGTTTTCGCGGCTTTATCGGTTTCTGAGGTTAATGCGAGAGCCAAATTAGTTACGCTCTCGCGCGGCGCAAAAACGGAGTGGGGCTGTGCGACCCATGTACATTAGACGTGCTCCGGGTCGCTTTTTGTCGCCCTCCGCTGCTCCAAGTATTCCTTCAAAATTACGGCTGCAGCTACGGCGTCCACGGAGGCTCTGACCGGTTTGTTTCTTTTGGCGTGCGTTTTCGCCTCGTGCAGAATTCTTCCGGACTGCTCTTCGAGCAGGCGCTCGGCTTCCCAACTGGTGAGGCGCTCGTCGAGCATGTCCACGGGCAGGCCAAGTTGTTTGCGCAGGCGAGCGGCGAAACGGGTAGCCTCTTCCGCCATCTCACCGCGCGTACCATCGAGACGCAGGGGAAGCCCGACGACGATTTGGCGGACGCCATGTTCGCGCGCAAGCTCGCGCAACCGCCGCATGTCTTCATTGCGATTGACGCGATCGAGAGTGAGGAGCGGTCGCGGAAGCTGTGCTTCTAATTCGGCAATGGCCAAGCCGATGCGGGCGCGGCCGTAATCGAGCGCCAGGATTGATCCCTTCGCATTTCCTACTCTGTGATGGTGCGTCCCCGTGGCCATTCCTTCCTTACGGCTTGCGGCCTCTAGCGCCCTTTTGCCAAGGCTCCCAGTAGCCGAGCTGCTCCATTTTTTCGTCGAGATGCGTTTGCTTCAGCAGGCGGTCCATTTCGGTGCGCGATAAACGCTTGCCGAGCGGCTCGACGCGATCCGCGATGCCCCAGACGGTAACGGCGGCAAGCGCGGTGTTGATTTTGAGTTCGCGGATGTCGACTTTGTCGAAGGTGTCGGATGCCGCGTGATAGTTGGGCAGGTAATTTGCTTCATCCTGCTCGGCGACCAGCGTGGGAACTCCTTCGAGGAAGAAATCCCAATTGTCGGTGCCGATGTCGCCCTCGAGTGTGTGATGCGTGACGTCCCAGGAAGCGAGCGGCTTGAGGATCTCGCGAATGCCGTCCTCAATGTCGCCGCGCCCGGTCAGCGAGTAGCCGGTCACACGGCCCACGCCGGAGTCGAAAACCACCACGCCGCGAATCTTGTCCAACTCCGTACGATGCGCCAGGGCGTATTGCCACGAGCCGTACATGCCTTGCTCTTCTCCAGTGAAGAGAACAAAGCGAATCGTGCGCCGCGGGAGCAATCCGGTGGCTTTGATGGCGCGCGCCGCTTCGATCACCAGCGCTGCATTGCACCCATTGTCGAGCGCGCCGGTGCCCAGGTCCCAGGAATCGAGGTGGGCGCCAAGGATGACTGCTTCGTCCGGCTTCTCGTATCCGTGGATTTCACCGACCACGTTTTCCTGCTCCACAGCTCCGCCAATCTTGTTTGACATGCTGAAGCGCACGCGCATTTGGCCGGGATGGGCGGCGATCGTTCGGGCGAGACGCATAGCGTCTTCGCGGGCGATCACAGCTTGAGGAATGCGCTCCAGTGATGCGTCGCCGGTATTGGTGTGCCGGTAGAGGAGCAAGCGCTCGCGAGCGCCCATCCAGAGAATCGCGGCCGCGCCGCCTTTTATGGCGCGCTCGATGACGGGAGGTGGCTGCGTGTACTCGTTGAAAAGGTCGGCCCAGGTGGACCCAAGATCGGAAGAGGCAAGAAGAATGGCACCCCTTACTGCAGCGCCCGCGCGCGCAAAATCCTGCTCGTTGCCGTAGCCGATATCGATCAGGTTCGCCTCGATACCGGCCGCGGGGGTAGCGGGCGACCAGCCTACGGCGACCAAGCGGACTGGAAATTTCACGGGGCTCAGCAATTCCAAGCGTGTTTCGCCTTCGCTCCAGGTCAGCGGGAGCGTGTACTTCTCGGTGTTCACATACACGAATTCAGAGAGGAAAGCAGCCACGGCCCAGTCCACGGCTTTGGCCATCTCTGGCGAGCCTGAGACGCGGCCGCCCACTTCATCGGTCAGGCGCCGCAGATTTTCCTCCAGCGGCGACGGTCCCAGCACCTGGGGGAGAATTTTCGCGGCTGCGTCGGCGCACGACGCTTCCGTGGCCGAGCACGCCGCAGCTTGTTGGCCAGCCGCTGGCTTAGCCAATGGATCCGTCTTCGGCGCGGGCAATTGCGCGGTCAAAGCCGAGGCTGCGAAGGACGCAAGGAAGAAAGCAGCAAACAAAGCAAACCGCATGATCTATACCTCTGGAAAGATTCCGACCGTCGCAAAGAAGGCTGGCGCAAGAATTATAGCGCATCACCGGGCACCCTGTTCCGAAGGCCAAGTGACTCTCTGGCTGTAGTCTGCAAAAAAGCGAGTCGGGGCCAGGCTTGCGGGGCGATGATGCTGGTATCGGCCCATCGGGAGGATTGTGATGAAAAATAAGCTGCTCATCGCCTCGGGATGTATTGCTGGGGTCGTAGGCGTGCGCGTACTAATCGCCGCGCCGAACTGGTTCAAGGAGCGGCGCGAAAACCGGCAGTTTATTGCCGTCAACAATTTGACGCCGGAACGATTGATCGCGCGCTGCGGGCCACCAGTTGGAGACGAAACCAGGAACCTGTATCCGATCATCGCGCGAGATATGAACTACAAGTCAGAGAGTCGAGGAACGATCGTGTTCAAGTTCAGCAAGACAGCGGACGAATCCAGCGACTGGGTGTTTATGTCCATGCAGGATTCCAATGGCGGTACAGACTACGAATCCGCCAGCGCGAAAATCTCGGCGCTTTCGTGCCTTGATTCCAAGAAATAAGCAAAATTGAAAAACGTGCTTTGGGCCGCGGTTCAGAACGATTTGTGAGCCGCATGGCGATGCCCTAGCCTTCGCACGCGTCGCGTACCACGGAAATCTCCCGGCAGATGATAAAGTGAATAGCGCCTGCTGACAGCTAAAGGCCGAGCGAGATTGTTGATGAGCGACGATTACTTGAAGGCAGCGGTGGAAATAGCGCGAGAGGCCGGCGAGATCTTGCGCGAGGAGTTCGACCGCCCGCCACAGATTTCCTACAAGGGCGACGTGGACTTGGTGACGCAGGCAGACAAACGCTCGGAAGCAGCCATTGTCAAGCGCTTGACCCAGTATTTCCCCGAACACGCGATCGCCGCGGAAGAGGGAACGGGGCACGAGAGCGCCTCTGATTCGGAATTCCGCTGGCATATTGATCCTCTCGACGGCACGACGAACTTTGCGCATGGCTATCCATGCTTTTGCGTCTCGATAGGTTTGGCGCAACGGGACACGGTTATCGCGGGGGTCGTTTTCAACCCTTTCTACAATGAACTGTTCGCCGCAGCACGCGGCGAAGGCGCAACGCTGAACGGCAAGGAGATCCGCGTTTCAACGGTGGCCACGCTTTCGACAAGCTTGCTTTGCACCGGCTTTCCGGTGCACAAGCGCCTCGCCAACCCCAACATTCACTACTACTGGGACTTCACTTTGCGCTCCCACGGCGTGCGCCGCGATGGCTCCGCGGCCCTCGACCTTGCATGCGTGGCTGCCGGGCGCTTCGATGGCTTCTGGGAGTTCGGCCTGCAGAAATGGGACACCGCCGCGGGTGTCTTGCTCGTGGAGGAAGCAGGCGGAAAGGTCAGCGATTTTTCCGGCCAGCCGTACCGGCTAGGCGGGCCGACGATTTTGGCCACCAACGAAACCATACACGAAGAGATGCGCAAGGTAGCGCTGGACATTTCGCAACGCGATCCAGCATCTCCGCTGCGCCGATAGTCGCAGACACGGGTTGCGCTGCAGGTTTTGCCTGAACAGGTCCGCCCGATAAATCAGCGCACCCCGGCAGCGGTGGCGGCTACCTTCGCAAGCAGTGCACTGGGCAAAGTGGCGTAGTCTCGCTCCTACGCGATCTCCTGGCCCTGAGCGTAAACCCATTCTAGATAGCCACCCACGGCGCGGCCTCGCTCGGGATCCTGTGATTTCGCTGGAATATACAACCAGGTGAAACTGGTCACGGGTTGCTGTCCTTGCCCAGCCCGTTAGTCAATGAGACGCGGAAGTCGTCCCGCATTTTCGCGCCGAGAGTCGCTGCAGCGATCGATTTCGTTGTCGGCAAAACAAACTCGCCCGCCGGATTATTGATGCGGGCCATGCTCAGCGAAGCCATTTGCGCGAGGTTCGACTCCGTGTAGCCGATGGACCAGGAGGTTGCGCGGACCTTGTCCGCCATGTCCTGCGACCGGGCTGCGCTGATTCCGACCGGCCACTTTGGCGATTCGCCTGGCCCAGCCTTTGCCAGGAACTCGGGGCTCACTCTGCACAGAAAATCGGAGAGGATATAATTCGCGCCTTTGCCGTGCGATGAATCACTTGAATCGGCTGCGCACGAAGCTTCATCGCAGGATTCACTTTCGCGATCGCCGAGTCGTTCCAGAACTTCAGCTTGCCCAGGAAAATATCGGCGAGCACCGATCCGGTGAGGCGAAGGTCGCCGGGGGTGTGCGGCAGGTTGTATACGACGGCAATGCCAATCAAGACGGTGGGCAATTCCAGCATTGGTCCAGCCGCACTGTTTACGCCGTTTTCTGGAATAGGCGCATTGCCGCCGCCCAAATCGCCCACGCCCGCCAGAATCATGCGAGCGCTCTCGCCAGTACCTTCGGGAATATAGCGCAACTGCGTTCCTGGATGCTGCGCATGGTAAGCGGCGCCCCACGCGATGTACAGAGGCTCAGGAAGGCTCGAGCCAGAGAGCCAACGGTCGTACGCACAAGCGGGCGCATCTGTTCACAGGTTCGTCTCCTAGAAGGAATGATGACCCCTGACATGTCTACGCTAGCCCCTTCCAGAAGCATGGGGGCACAAAGATGTTTTTGACGTGCCGAAACTTGTATTGCCCGTAACGACCAGTTCAATCTCAGGCGGCGACTGCTCTCACGAATCTCGATACCGGCAACGGTTCCCCGTTACACTGCGTCTGAGAGGGAGACTTTACAACACGCGGGAGATACTTGTGCGAACGATTTTGCTGCTGACCATCTCAAACATCTTCATGACCTTCGCTTGGTATGGCCACCTCAAATACCGCAGTGAAGCTTTGTGGAAAGTGATCTTGGCAAGCTGGGGCATCGCCTTCTTTTAATATTGTTTCCAGGTTCCGGCAAACCGCATTGGTTCGTACGAGTTTACGACCGCGCAGCTCAAGACCATCCAGGAAGTGATCACGCTGTCGGTATTTTCCGTTTTTTCCATCTTGTACCTCGGCGAGAAGCTGAAATGGAATTACGCGGCGGGATTTGGGTGCATTTTCCTCGCCGTGTTTTTTGTATTTCACAAATGGTGAGCGTTCGTCAGGCGATGCGATGCGGCACCCACGCCACCATGTCCTGGCGCTGCGCGAAATATAGAAGGGGCAGTTCAACAGGAATAGGTAGGCCCGCGGCTTCGGCCATGGAGTTTCGCGCGAATCGCGCTTCGGCTGGTTGCAGCAGCCACGGCGAATGATGGATTTCGCCGCTATAGACGCGCCCTCCCGATGCCGCCGAATACAGGCAATAGCGCTCCGTCAGGAAGTGCTCCAACGTACCGCGCTGCGGCTCGAAGGCTTCCCCGGCACCGCGGTATCGCGCCTCCAAAACAGCACGAGGCGCCCCTGGATGAGTGCGCTCGCTTTGATACTGAATCCAGCCATCAACGTCCGTGCAGGTCATGCGCGCCCGGAAATAGGGCAGGTGAAAAGACAATCGAGCCGCGGCCACAGCTACTGGGTTTGCGGCATCCAGGCTGAAGAACCAAACTCCGGGCCTGCCTTGCGCCGAGACGTAGGTCCGAACGTTCAACTCAGGAAAAGCGGAGAGGCATGGCAGCGCGGGCGTCCACCGCAATCGCACTCCCGACATGCGGAACGGCACAACGCCAAGCCACGCCTGTCCCTCAAATGAATCGATCTCAAGTTCTGCTGGAATGTGAGGCCGCAGCACGGCCGCATCCACCTTCCAGTGTGCAAACAGAAGGTCGTACCACGACTGCTCCATGATCCACGGCCCGGACGGCAGCGACCAGGGTCGATGCGCAATGCGATTT
Source organism: Candidatus Acidiferrales bacterium (assembly GCA_955651735.1). GTDB lineage: Bacteria > Acidobacteriota > Terriglobia > Acidiferrales > UBA7541 > Acidiferrum. The sequence goes on from CATPAM010000246.1 coordinate 9,160, forward strand.
AATATGGAAGACATCGTATGTGAACGCTCGACTCTCGACAGCTTCGCCCGTTCAATATACCCTTCGGAGGCGTCAAAGAATCGAATCCTCTGGATTGCAAATCGTTCAAAAGCTTCAAATAGCAGCAAGGAGAGACAGCATGCAACGCAAAGCAAGCGCCGTCTGGCAAGGTGACCTGAAGACCGGCAAAGGCTCGATTTCCACCGACAGCGGCGTCCTCAAGCAAACGCAGTATTCCTTTAGCACGCGCTTTGAGAACGGCGTGGGTACTAATCCTGAGGAGCTGCTGGCCGCGGCACACGCCGGGTGTTTCACGATGGCGCTTTCCGCGCAGCTTGGCGGCGCCGGCTTGACCGCGCAGAAGCTGGAAACCACCGCAACCGTCAGCCTGGAGAAGGTTGGTGACGGCTTCAGCATCACCAAGAGCCATCTCGACCTAGTGGCCCGCGTTCCCGGTGCTGACAAGGCAAAGTTTGACGCCGCGGTGAAGGCTGCCGAAACCGGCTGCCCCGTTTCCAAACTTTTCAAAGCGGAAATCTCCGTCAGCGCACGACTTGAATCCTAGGCCAGCGCTTTGCTTGCCGAGCCGACGAATTAATGACTTCCGTGATTCCAGCGCCGGGCGAGTTTTTGGCGGGCGTTGTCCTTTTTCTCATCGTAGTCTGGGACGCCTTTGAAGCTATCATTCTGCCGCGTCGGGTGACACGAAAGTTTCGCCTGACTAGGCTGTTTTTCCGGTCTACGTGGGCAGTTTGGAAATTCGTGGTGAACCTGGTGCCTACGCGGAAGCCCCGTGAAGCAATGCTCGGCTTCTACGGGCCCCTCTCGCTGCTGCTGCTAATCGGAGTCTGGGCCATCGGCCTGGTGTTCGGTTTTGGCTTGATGCAGTACGGCACAGGCTCAGCGCTGATCGCTTCGGGCTCACCTCCGGGTTTCTGGACCGACCTCTATCTGAGCGGCACCACATTTTTCACGTTGGGGCTCGGGGATGTGATTCCTCGCTCTGGCTTGGCCAGGGCGCTCGTGGTTGCCGAGGCGGGCTTCGGTTTCGGCTTTCTAGCGGCTATCATTGGGTACCTGCCGTTCATCTACGGTTCCTTCTCCCAACGTGAGGTGAATATTTCGCTGCTGGATTCGCGCGCCGGCACTCCTCCGACCGCCGGCGAACTCCTGCGCCGCCACAGCTACGAAGGCGGCCAGGATGCCTTGCGCGAGCTGCTGAAAGACTGGGAATTGTGGTCCGCAGAGCTGATGGAGAGTCACCTCTCCTATCCCGTTTTGGCGTACTTTCGGTCCCAGCACGATAATCAGTCGTGGATCGCTTCGCTAACCGCGATTCTCGACACCTGCGCACTGGTTAAGGTCGGCATCGATGATGCTTGCGAACGCCAGGCCGAACTTACGTTTGCGATTGCGCGCCATGCGGTTGTCGATCTGTCACAAGTCTTCGGCACTGAACCGAAAGCACTTCCGCACGAACGCCTTACAGCGGCTGAACTGAGCCGCATCCGGGACACTCTGGCGCAACATGGCCTGAAACTGAAAGACGGAGAGGAAGCGGACCGCAAGCTCACCGCGCTGCGCGGCATGTACGAGCCTTATATCTTTGCGCTGGCGACCTATTTAAATCAGACACTGCCGCCGTGGATTCCACAGAAAAAAGGAAAGGACAATTGGCAGACCACCGCGTGGGGCGAATCGGCGGGTCTGGTGGAAAAGAAGACGGAAGCAGTGGGCGTTGACGATCATTTGTAACATGGTACGGACTCCCGATCGCGCTATTCGTGAACAGCGCCTGTGAACAGTTCGGGCGGCAATTCAATGGAGAACTCGCATGAAAGCAATTCGCGTACATCAATTCGGCGGCCCTGAAGTTCTGAAACTGGAGGAAATCGCAACGCCCAAACCAGAGGCGGGTCAAGTGCTGGTGCGCGTGCGCGCGGCCGGCGTTAATCCCTACGATACTTACATGCGCGCCGGCACGTACGCCATTAAACCGCACCTCCCGTACACCCCGGGCTCCGACGCCGCGGGCACGATTGAAGCTGTCGGAAGTGGCGTCACCAAGGTGAAAACCGGCGATCGCGTTTACACCGCGCAAACCTTGACCGGAGCGTACGCCGAGTATGCGCTGGCACTCGAAGATCAGGTGCACCGTCTTCCGCAAAACATTTCGTTCGAGCAGGGCGCTGGGGTTTGGGTTCCTTACGGTACGGCATACCACGCGCTTCATCACTTCGCCAAAGCGCGCGCCGGAGAAACGGTCCTGGTGCACGGAGCCAGCGGCGGTGTGGGCACCGCGTCGCTGCAAATTGCCCGGGCTATGGGGCTAACCGTGTTCTGCACCGCCGGCACAGACAAGGGACTCGACCTCGTGAAACGCGAAGGCGCGCATCAGGCACTCAATCACACGAAGGCTGGCTACCAAGACGAAATCATGAAAGGAAGCGGTGGTCGAGGTGTTGATGTGATTCTCGAAATGCTGGCAAATGTGAACCTCGGCGGCGATCTCAAGATGCTGGCTCTGCACGGCCGCGTCGTCGTCATCGGCAGCCGCGGCGATGCCACTATAACGCCGCGCGACATTATGTCGCGTCGCGCGTCTGTTCTCGCATTCACGTTGTGGGCAGCGCAGCCCGCGGAAATTGCGGAAATCCACGCCGGGCTGATCGCCGGCCTGGAGAACGGCACACTCCGCCCCGTCGTCGGCAAACAACTGCCGCTCGCGGAGGCGGCTCGCGCACACAAGGAAATCCTGGAGCCTGGAGCCGCCGGCAAGATCGTCCTTGTCCATTGATTTCTGTGCCGGATCTGAGCGAAGTAGGCTCAGCGGAGTGCAGACCTCGTATCGTTGACTGTTCCGGCCTCAGCCGTATAATCGATAGCACCGCAGCCAGACACCAGCTCGGGACTGCCAGAGACACTCGTCGTGCACACAACCCTTCTCACTCCGGCCTTGCTCGCCGCGCATACGACAGGCATCGGCCAGTATTGGCACAAAATCAGCGATCCTACCTTTAAGGGCATTTATCACGTCAACGTCTTTGACCTGGCGATGATGATTCCCTATTTCCTGGTACTTTTCGTTCTCGCCACGTACGGCTTGCATCGCTATTGGCTGGTCTACGATTACTATAAGTATGCGCGCAACATTCCGGGACCGCCTCCGGTGGCGACGCACTGGCCGCGCGTCACCGTACAGCTTCCCATCTTCAATGAGCGCTACGTAATCGAGCGTCTCGTCGAAGCAGTATCGCGCTTCGATTACCCGCACGAACTTCTTGACATTCAGGTTCTCGACGACTCAACTGACGAGACGCAGCAGGTCGCGAGCGCTTGCGTCGCGCGCTTCGCCGCGCAGGGCCTGCCGATCACGTACATTCACCGCACCAACCGCGAAGGCTATAAGGCCGGGGCTCTTGAGAACGGCTTGAAAACCGCGCGCGGCGAATTTGTGGCCATCTTCGACGCGGACTTTATTCCCGCTTCCGATTTTCTGCGGCGCAGCATTCCTTACTTCCAGAACGAGAAGATTGGCATGGTGCAGGCGCGGTGGATCTACTTAAATCGCGACTATTCGCTGCTCACGCAGGTTGAAACAATCTTGCTGGACGGTCACTTCGTTGTCGAGCACGGTGCGCGCTCGCGGCGCGGCACCTTTTTCAATTTCAACGGCACCGCGGGCGTCTGGCGGCGCCAAGCCATCGAAGACGCCGGGGGCTGGGAGCACGACACGCTGACCGAAGATACGGATCTTTCTTATCGCGCGCAGTTGCATGGCTGGAAATTTCTCTACCTTCCGGACATTGAGTGCGCTTCTGAGCTGCCCGTTGACATGAACGGGTTTAAGGCGCAACAAGCACGCTGGGCCAAAGGCCTAATGCAAACCGCGAAGAAGATTTTGCCGCGTGTAATGAAGTCCAACGCGCCGCGGCACGTCAAAGCCGAAGCTTTCTTCCACCTCACCGCCAACATCAGCTACCCGCTAATGGTTTTGCTCTCGACCATGCTACTGCCCGCGATGATTGTGCGTTTCTATCAAGGCTGGTTCCAGATGCTGGTGGTCGATCTGCCGTTGTTCCTCGCTTCCACCTGCTCGATCTCCAGCTTTTACCTCGTAGCGCAAAAGGAGCTGCGTCCCAAAAGTTGGTGGCGCACTTTCCTGTACATGCCTTTTGTGATGGCCACCGGAATCGGAATCTCCGTTCGCAACGCGCAAGCCGTAATCGAAGCCATCATCGGCAAGAAAAGCGAGTTCGCGCGCACAGCGAAATACAAGATCGAAGGCAAGGGCGATTCATTCGTAGCCAAGAAATACCGGAACAAGGCCGGCTGGATGCCTTATGCGGAAGTCCTTCTGGGCATCTATTTCTTCTTCACGGTGCTCTACGCCATTGTCAATGAAAACTACGCCACGGTCCCATTCTTGCTGCTATTCGTCTGGGGATATTTGTACACCGGCTGCATGTCCCTGGGGCAAACCTACTTCGCGCATCTGCGCTTTGGTGTAAACGCACCGAAAATGCGCCCTGCCTCCTCCGGTGCTCCCGGCTTCTAGATTCCACCGAGACAAAAAGAATCTCCGGGAATCGCGGGTGGGGTGTATCGCGATTCCCGGAGGTCTGCCGAGCGCCGAGCTCCCTTCACTGAGCCGTCGCAGCAGAAACGGGGGTATATGGGCGGGTCGAGGAAGCTCTGGGGGCGCGCTCGCGCCGGATCGCGGCCATGGCGTACCGCGCGATGGAAGCAATGCCTGCGAGCAGAATCAGCGCAACGCTGGCGTCAACAATCGCCATCCGCGTCACGCCTGCTTCGAGCGTCACATCTCTGCGGTTCGCAAGCGCCAGCGTGCTCTCCGCCGCTCCCTTCTCTCCCGCTGCTTGCGAATTCTGCACCGCTCGCACTGCCACGACTTTGCTGAGCGCCGGCGTTCCAGGGTTCGCATCGAAGTAAGTTGGGTCCATGTCCTGCTGTGCGCGGGCTGAGCCTGCCATCAACAGCGCGGCTCCCAATCCCAGCATCACCATCTGCATGGGAATTTTAGCTTGAAATTTCATGTCGTCCTCCCGCTTCGCTAGTTGAAATTCGCCAGATGTATCAAGGGATTGCAACTCCGTTGCCAACACCGTCGCACGGCATGCCGTGCTCCTGGGATCCGACTAATCATTGAAGCTGTGGCACTTAAAATACTGCCCTCGACGAGGCGACCGTGAGGGGCGGGCGCTCACACGCCCGGGCTCTCTCTGTTCAGATATGGCCGCCTATCTCTTCGGATAGAGCCTCGCTAGTGGTAACTTCCCGGGGTTTGGGCCTAGAATACGCAGCAGCCTGGCGGCTGTTCTCGTCACTGCGACCCAGCAAGGCCTATTTGTGCAACCTAAGCTCTTAGTTCTCAGCGGTCCCTTGGGAAAGTCGGAATTCCGCTTCTCGGCGCCGGTGTCGATCGGCCGCGACGCTGCCAACCCAATTTGTATCGACGATCCCGCGGTCGCTCAGATCCACTGCAGGATCGCACGTCAGAACGACAGTTTCCTGCTCACGGACCAGGACAGTTCTTCAGGCACCTTCGTCAACGGCATTCCCGTCAAGCAGCGTGTCCTGGCTCCCGGCGACCAGATCGCCGTCGGCAGCTCCCTCTTCCTCTTTCAGATGGAAGGCACGGCAGCCGCTGCAATCAGTCCGGTGCAGCTCGATGACACCTCCCCAGCCAGCGCCCAAGAACA
>CATPAM010000247.1 GCA_955651735.1 Candidatus Acidiferrales bacterium
CTCTCGGTCAGTTCCAACTCCAGATTCTGAGGCGCCACGCCGGTTGCAATCAATACGGCGCGAACGCCGGACAGAAAATCCTTAGCGCCGAATTCGGCCGCGGACACATTGACGGCTACAGGCACAACCCCTAGCCCCGAATCCATCCATGCGCGCGCCTGTTTGCATGCTTCCAGCAGCACCCATCGACCGATAGGCAAAATCAACCCGCACTCTTCGGCGATATGCACAAACTGGGCGGGATATACGAGTCCCCGCTGCGGGTGGAGCCAACGTATGAGCGCTTCCACGCCGGTGATCTGTCTGGTCTGAAGACTAAATTTAGGCTGGTAGTGGAGCAAGAACTCGTTGCGCCCCAGGGCGTAGCGCAAGTCCGCTTCGAGCGATTGCCGTTCCGCAAGGCGCGCGTGCATATCGCGCCGGAAGAACTGATAATTATTTCGGCCGCGTTGCTTGGCTTCGTACATCGCGGCGTCCGCCTTATTCATCAAGCTCTCCGCGTCTCGGCCGTCACTGGGGTAGGTGCTGACCCCGATACTCACGTTGATATCAAGAATTTTATTGTCGATCGTATGCGGCGTCGTCAAGGCCCTGAGGATTTTGCGCGCGCTAAAGGCGGCGTCTTCGGCATGCTCGATTTGGTACAGGAGAATCACGAATTCGTCGCCGCCTAGCCGGCTTACGGTGTCCGTACGCCGGACACAAGCCAGCAATCGCGCGGCTATGGACTGCAGCAGTTTGTCGCCGACATCATGGCCCAGGGAGTCGTTGATCTTTTTGAAGTGGTCTAAGTCGACAAACATCACGGCGAGTTGCTTGCCCTGGCGTTCCGCCAGGGAGATGGCTTGCGTCAGGCGGTCGTTGAAGAGCACGCGGTTTGGCAAATCGGTCAGGACATCGTGTTGCGCTAAGTGCGACATTTCCAGGGATACGGCGCGGGCCGCGCTCACGTCGTGGAAAGCCACAACGGCGCCGGTTACACTCTCGTCGTGGTCATGGATAAGGGTCACTTTACTTTCAATGCCAAACTCCAAGCCGTCGCGTCGAACCAGAATGCAGTTCATTGAGTTGGCCATTGAGGCAGCGGTTTTATCTTCGGAGGTTCCAATTCCCAGAGAATTGCCAATTGCCGCGCGGCTGACGCCATCGATGAGCCGGAGCACGTCGGCCACGGGACGCCCCTGCGCCTCCTCCCGGCGCCACCCGGTCATCGTTTCCGCGATGCGATTGAGATACGTGACGTTGCCGTGAGAATCCGTGCGCAGTACCGCCTCTCCGATGGAATCCAGGGTCATGTTGGCGACTTCATTTTCCAAGGACATGGCTTCCGCAGCACGGCGATCCAGTATGGTGCGCATGGTGCGTCTCAACCGGTAGGCGTCGGCTTGATTCTTAAGCAGGTAGTCTTGAGCCCCGCGCTGTACGGCTTTCCTGGCCGTTTCTTCGTTTTCGGCGGAGCACAGGATCAAAATGGGGACGCGCGGCGCGGCTTGAAAGAGCCGGTCGAAGGTATCGAGGCCACGGCCATCGGGCGATGCCAAGTCAAGCACCACAGCCGCGATCCCGCCGCTGCGCAAGCGCTCGATGGCGCTGGAAGGTCGGGTAACCCACTCGACGTGGAAGGGTTGGCCGGGTGGCGAAGCTAATTGGTCTAAGAGTCTCGCCGCTTCGTCTACCTCGGCGGCGATGAGCAGAACGCACTCGTCGCTAACGTTGGCGCAGGTTTGTTGCGCAGTTCTAAGTTCTAAGCTCGGCATCTGGTTTAATCCACCGAAAATGTGCTACCTGCCCTTGGCCTTTTTCGCGGCATCGGCGGCCATGAACCGCAGCATCTGTTCCTTCAATTGCGCATCCACCTCGTCAGCGATGGTCACTACGTCGGGAAGGAGCATGCTGAATTCCAAATTCTTCACCTTTTTGTGAAGCGTGGAAAAAATCGTGACCTGCAGAAGACGAGACTCCTCTACCGCCATAGCTACCGTGTAGCCTTGAGTACGCCGCAAATCCCCGTGCTCGGCCGCAGCCTTCGATATCGGAGCTTTGCTCCCGGCGTCCAGACGCAACCGCGCAATCACGTCATGCAGAAGATGAGGAAGATGGCCGGTGCGTTCTTCAAAGTTCAGCGGGATACACGTCAGGTCTGGCTCCTGCTCGACGCGAGCAAGCCAATCCACAATCACAGATTGGAGTTCACGTTCGAGAATGTCCGCCACACTCTCGATGGAGGCAACATCGCTGCTCTCTCTGGGGCTCGTCACATACTCTGAAGTGTTGCTCATTACACCCTCCCTGGGTCACGGCTCGGGTTCACCGATGGTGTTGACGAGCGCCGCTAAGCATCCCGGTCAATCGCCTTCGTTACTCATCACACTGGCCAATGTCTCGCAAAAAGGGTTTGTAAACTGACTCAAAAGAGTCACCCGGGCGTCTATTAGAGTTCTCTGATGTCCTAAGAGTCATCGTCACCTTCTTAGATTTGCCAATGCGCTGAGGGTGCGAACCCGTCTTCTCGAATTCAGAAGAATTTTGATTTCCCTGTCTTTGGGAAGAGCAGAGAAGAATCGGCGGGAGCAACCTGGTGCGCCACTACAGCGCTACGCGAAGGCAGCCGCCGAGAGTGGGCGAACACCCAGAATGGCTGTGCCACAGGTGAGAATCAGTTGGGGGCGGGGTCGGTGCGCTTTTTTAGGACGGGGCGGTCGCCGGCCGGGGGAGCTTGCGGCACGACGGCTGCTCCCGGCGGTGCACCTGAGGCTGGCGCGGCGGCGGAGATGCCGCCTTCGGAATAGGCCTTCTTCAGGAACTGCTCGGCGACTTGCTGGGCGCCGCCGGTGTCGTCGTTGGTTTGCTTGGCTTTGCTGTATTCGTTGACGGCGCGGGCGCGCTGGCCGAGCAGGTCAAAAATTTTGCCGAGATAGACGTGGCTCCAAACTTCGGTCCACTTCTCGGAAGCTTCCGGAACGGTTTGCAGGGCGTCGCGGAAGGCGTTGGCGGCGGCCTGATAATTCTTTTGGTAGAAGAAGGCTTCGCCCATACGGAAATTGGCGAGCGGGCGATTGGGCTGGATGGAAAGCGCGCGCTGATATTGGCCGATGGCGTCGTAATAACGGCCCTGCTCGGCAAGCTCTTCCCCGCGGGCGATGGCGGCGCGAGCTCGCAGCGTGGAGCTGCCCTTCAGGATTACATTGTTGGGATCGATCTTGATGCCCCCGGGTTTGGGGCGACCGAAGGATTCGGCGGTGAATTCGGATTCGGTGCCGATCACGTCAATAGTCTTGGTTTCGGGATTACCTTCCGTATCGATGCGCAGGTCGACGGGCATGTGAAACGTGTCGAGAGGCTGCTTGATCTTTCCGACGACACGAAAACCTTGATGGGTGCGGTAGACGACGTATTCGATTGTGAAGTCGGGAACGCCGGTGGAATTAAGCCATTGCGCGAAGAAGCTGCGGAGATCCGGCGGCGGTTGACCGGCTTTGGCGGGAGCTTGTGCGTGCTGCTCGGCGAGGGCTTCGAAGTTTTCGATGGTGGCGCTGCCCTCCGCGTATTTGAAGTAGAAATCGTGCAAGAGGGATTTGAAGGCGACATCGCCCATCTGCGCGCGGACCATGTGGAAGATCATGGCGCCTTTGTTCATGACGACGGAGCGATAGTCGGCGGAATAGGGAGCCAAGCGGGCGGCTTGAGCGATGGGCGCGGCTTCTTCGTACATTAAGGCGCCGACGGCGAATTCGTCGACAGCTTTTAGGCCAGCTTCTTTGCCGGCGTTTTGCTCGGCGTACAGAGCTTCGGAGTAGCGGGCGAGGCCATCGCTGATCCAGACATCGCCGCGCGTGGCGGGGAGAACGGCGTTGCCCCACCATTGCGAAGCGACCAGGCGCGCGATGGTGCGGTCGGAGGCCCTGGGATCCCAGATGCGTTTGCTAAGGAGCAGCAGACCCGGCCCAGCGAAATCGCGCAGCGTGCCGTCGGGAAGCTGGGCGAGGGTGAACTCCGGACGGGGCAAGGGGCCGAACATGTCGGAGAAGGCGACGGCGGAACGCGCAACGTCGTCGGCGAACTTCTGAGCGTCACCGCTGGCTTCGCGGGGAGCGTATACGTTGACACCGATGCCTTCGGCTTGCTTGGGATTGAGTTGCAGATTGCCCGCGACGAAGGTGCCATGCGGGGCGGGCGTCTCGCACTGGAAGACGTAGATGAGGCGATTGCCTTCCACGCTGTTTCTGCCGGGAGTCGGCGTGGGAGCGGCGGCTTTGCCGGTGCCGGCTACCGCGAAGACTTCGGGAACGTTGAGGCGGAAGGTGGCGGTGTAGCGGTTGGAGGGATAGTTGGTGAGCGGGAACCAGCGCGCGGGGAGAAGGAGGAAGGCGCCATCGCGATTGATGGCCGCGGCGCGGACGCCGGGGACGGGGCTGTTTTCTTCATTGGCGAGGGGGCCAGCATAGGTAAACGTAAGAGTTACTTTGGCGCCCGGCGCTACCGGAGTAAGAAGATTGACGACGAGGTTGAGCGGATTTTGCGTGTCGCGCTCAAAGCCGAGCGTCTTGCCTTCCGCGGACTTCACTTCGGTTACGTTGAGATTGGGATGCAGCTCGACGCGCACGGCGCTGGAGACTTCCTGAGCTTTGAACTCGACTTTGGCTACGGCCGAGAGGGACTGCGTGATGGGGTCGAGCGTGGCGGAGACGTCGTAATGGTTGGCGAGGAACGAGGACGGACGGGGGTTTTGGGCCATCACGGGCATGGCGGCGCAACCGAAGAGAAGGATCGCCAGAAAGAAAACGGATTTCATTTTTTTGCTACGGGTCATCGGACCTCTTTCAACCCTATTCGCGCCCTGAAGCCATGACTCTCTCGGTGCGATTAACCAGCTGGCGAAAAACTTAAGCTGTTTCCTCAGGGGCTAAAGCCCGTTGAGAGCGGCGGCTAACGTCGGAGGTAAAAGGTCCGACCCCCAAACATTCCACGGAGAGCCTCGACGGATGCAGAGCATGCTTGTGCCCTATATAGGATAGCAGAGACGTCACTTCGCGTTGCCATGATGCGGGGGGCTGGATTGAGCTTGCGCTGCGCCAATTAGCTGGAGGATGGCGTCGGCGGCGCGCTCGACTGCGCCTGGCGGGCCGAGGCGATGGCGGACTTCGGCGAGGTCGCGGCGGAGGGATTCGCGGGCGCTTTGGTCGTTCAACAGGCGAAGGATCTCGGTAGCTACACGGTCAGCAGTGAAATCGTTCTGGATGAGCTCGGGCACGGCGGGCTTGCCGGCGATTAGATTGACCATGCTGAAGAACGGCGTGCGTACTAGGGGCTTGGCCAGGAGCGCGGTGAGCGGCGTGACGCGATAGACCACGACCATGGGGACGTCGAGGAGGGCGGCTTCGATGGTGGCGGTACCGCTGGATACGATGGCGGCATCGGCGGCGGCTAGGGCGTTGTAGGTGTGCCCGA